>JBCBYE010000514.1:0-3688 GCA_039816075.1 Pseudomonadota bacterium
CCTCCGCCGCCAGCTCCGCCGCCGCCTCCGCCAGCAGCGCCTCGACCGCCGTCGCCGCGGCGCCGCCCTCGCGGCCCCGCCCGCGCACCAGCGACTGAACGCGCGTCAGCGGCGGGGACAGCGGGCGCGAGATCACCGCGCCCTGCGCCGCCGCGGCGGCCATCGTGGCGGCGGGCATGACGGCGAAGCCCAGCCCGTCCTGCACGGTCGCGTTCAGCAGCGCGATGGAGTTGATCTCGTAGGCCACGTTCAGCGGCGCCCCCGCCGCCAGGGCCGCCTGCTCCATCCGCCGCCGCAGGTCATGGGTCGGATCCGGGATCACCAGCGCCACACGGCCCAGCGCCGCATGGGGCGCCGGCCCGTCGCCCAGACCCGCCGCGCGCCACAGCGCCGGCGCTCCGACGAGGTGGAACGCCTCCTCGAACAGCGGCCGCGCGTCGGCGAAGCCCAGCTCCGCCGCGTTGGGCATCAGCCCCAGATCCACGGCGCCGCGCTCCACCGCCTCGCGCGCGCCGCGCGACAGCGGGTCCGACAGGCGCAGCGCCACGCCGGGCAGGCTGCGCGCCGCCTTGCGCAGCAGCCGCGGGCCCAGCGCCGGGGCCAGCGAGGCCACGATGGCCAGCTCCACCTCGCCCGACACCTCGCGCCCGGGCGAGGCGATGTCGCGCCGGATCAGCTCCAGCCGCCGCAGCACCGCGCGCGCCTGGGGTGCCAGCCGCTCGCCTTCCGCCGTGGCGCCGACGCCGCGCGAATGCCGCTTGAACAAGCGCACGCCCAGATCCGCCTCCAGCGCCGCGATATGCTGGCTCAGCGCCGGCTGGGCCAGCCGCAGCCGCCGCGCCGCCGCGGACATGGAGCCCTCTTCATAGACGGCGAGAAAACGTTCCAGCTGGCGCGGGGTCATGGCGGGCACTGTGCGGCGCCCCCGCCGGCGCGCCAAGACGCTCGCGCGCAGGCCGCCGCGATGGCATCCTGCGAGGGGATCGAGGAGGCGGCGATGAGCCTGCGCTGGGTTGCGCTCCTGCTGGCGCTCTACATCGCGATGGAGCTGGGCGTCGACGCGCTGGAACCGATGCTGCGCGGCGATCTCGCCGGTCGTCGGCCCTGAGGCGCCGTCATCCGGCCCGGCCGGCGTCGTCCGAGCCGTCCGCCGTCTCGTCGCAAGCCTCGATCGCGTCGTATCCCGCCTGCGCGGATCTCGGCGCCGCCGCCTCCGCCGCCGCCGAAATCGTCTGCGACGCGGCCCAGCCCGTCGCCACCACGCCCAGCTGCAGCGACAGCAGCAGCGCGACCTGCCGCGAGGCCTGCCGCCAGCGCCGATGCACCCGCGTCGGATCCTCGCGCCACAGGTGGCAGTAAAGCGCCGCCGACAGCGCGATCAGCAGCAGCAGCGGCACGTCCAACTGCCACTCGCCCGACCAGATCACCAGCTTGAAGCCGTCGAGCGGATCGGTCGGCGACCCCGCCTCGGCCATGACGAAGGCGATCCCCCACTTGCCGCGCCGCCCCGTCCCGCGCCAATGGGGCTGCGTCAGGCTGGCCTCCAGCTTCAGACCGTAGGCGCTGACATCGGCAAGCAGGATGACCGTCACCGCCTGTCCGCGCAGGTTGCTCTCGCGGATCGACAGGGTGACCCCCGGCCCTGTCCGGACCGAGAAGACAAGGCCGACGTCCAGCGCGCCGGAACGCCCCTCGGTCACCTCGAAGGTCGCGTGCACCTGATCGGGACCCGAACCCTCTCGCATCACGACGCGCGCCGCCTCGATATGGTCCAGAGCTTCCATCGCCCCGACCCCTTCGTGAAGCGGCAGCGACCGGAACGCATCGCCCTCGCTCAGCGGGATCAAACGTCTCAGCGCCGCCTCTCGGGTCTTTTCGGCGCCCTCGAATTCGAGGCGCTCCAGAAAGATCTCGGGGCCGCGGACCAGGCGGAACTCCAGGTCGATCTCGCGCCTCTGCGGATTCGGGCGCAGCTCCGGCCGCACGCTTGCGAACTCCAGTCCCAGCGCGTCCGCATGGGCCTGCAGCCGCGTCGCCGCCGCGTTCGTCGCCGTGGCGGAATAGACGTCGCCCGGCGCGGGCAGCGGCACGTCCGCGAACGCGCCGGCGTCGTAGGCGGCGTCGAGGGACAGCACGTTCACCTCGCCCAGCCGATAGACCGGCCCCTCGCGCAGCGCGAAGGTCAGGTCGTAGCGCCGCCGCTCCGCGTCCAGATCCGCCCGGGGCGTCTCGATCTCCACCTCCACGAACCCGCGGTCGAGGTAGAAGCGGCGCAGGACCTCCGCCTCGTAGCGCAGGCTTTCGGGCTCGAAGGGCGTGGGCGCCAGCAGCGCTTCGCGCACCCCCGGCGCCAGCACCAGCATGTCGAGGAAGCGGCGCAGGAGCGGCGCGCTCTCCACCCCCATCATCGTCGCGACGTCGCCGACCCCCTCCCAGCCGTTGCGCCGCACGCCGATCACGCGGCGCAGGCGGCATTCGGGAATCGCCTCGGCCCCGACGAAGCGGATGTCGCGCACCTGCGCCACCGGGCCTTCGTCGGCACGATAGAGCACCGCGGCGCGGCCCTCCGGCCGTTCGCCGACGAAGATCTCCATGGCGAAGGCCGGGCGGCCGAGCGAGGTGTAGATCGCGCGCAGCCCGCGGCGGTCCCGGTCGACGTCGTCGGCGCGAAAGTGCGCGCCCTCCTGCACGTTCAGCGCGTCGCGCAGCATGTCGACATCGATGTTTTCGAACCCGTCGAGAATGACCTCGTCGACAAGCGGACGCTCCCGCAGAACGAAGGTCACGCGCCCGCCCGGCTGCGGCAGGGCTTGCGCCTGCGCGAACAGGCCCGAGGCGCGCAGACGTTTCAGCGCCGCGGCGATCGCCTCGCGGTCCGCCCCGGCCCCGGGCGGCAAGGCGGCGATCCGCGCCGCCGCCTCGGGCGTCATGTGGACCAGGCCCTGGAACGTCGCCGCACCCGCCAGCGCATCGGATTGCGGCCCGGACTGCGGCCCGGACTGCGGCCCGGATTGCGGCCCGGACGGCGCCGCGCCCGGCGCATGGGGCTGCGACGCCGCCCCCGGCGCCCAGATCAGCGCCGCGAGGAGCGTCAGCGCCGCCGCGAGGAGCGTCAGCGCCGCCGCGAGGCGCTCAATCGCCCGCCGCATCGCCCGACGGCTCCGGCGCGGGCCCCAGCAGGCGCTCGGCCAGCGCGTCGTCCGCTCGCTCCATCACCGCGCGGCGCTGCAACGTCAGGTGCTGGCCCGGGCCGACCTGCAGTCGCATCATCGAGGCGTCCTCCAGCGAGATCACGCGCCCCAGCATTCCCGCCTCGGTCAGCACCGCATCGCCGGGCTTGAGCGTCTTGACCAGCCGCCGATGGGCCTGCAGCCGCCGGCGCTGCGGCCGCACGAAGCCCAGGTAGAGAACGGCGAACACGGCGCCGAGCGGGGCCGCCTGCAGCAGCGCGAAGCCGAGCTCGGACATGGGCGACCCTTTCCTTGAACGCGGGCGGCGAACGCGCCGCGCCGGTCGCGCGCGGCCCGACCAGTCAAACGCGCCGGGCGCCGTTGCGTCAACGCCCGCGCGCCGCCCAGGCCCTCGTCCGCCGCCGCCGTCTCGCGCCGTCGCGCCCCGGGCGTGGTCCGGGGCCGGCGTGGGGCGGGGCCGGCTTGGGTCGGGGGCGGGGGGGGGGCCGGGGGGGGGC
>JBCBYE010000464.1:0-4019 GCA_039816075.1 Pseudomonadota bacterium
CCCCTCGATGCCCAGCAGATGGTCGGCGGCGGTCATGGGCGGCGCGGGCTCCTCGTCAGATCGCGCCCCTTATGGCCCCGCCCACGGGGCCCGGGCAAGCCGCCGACGGTCGTCCCCCGGCCCGCGCCCGGCGCCGTCCCGCCCCGGACCTGATCCGGGGCCGCCTTCGCCCGCCGCCCGGCGCCGCGCTCAGCCGGTCTCGCGCGCCAGCCGCAGCGCCTCCTCCAGCGCCGCCGCCTCCCCCGCATGATTGGCGAGGATCAGCACCAGCCGCGCGTTCAGCCGGGCGCTCTCGGCCTCGCTCAACCCCTCATGCGCCTTCAGCAGGGCGGCGTAGAACCCGTCCTGATCGGCGATGTTGGGCTCGGTGATCAGGCTCACGTCGCGCCCCCGCGCCCCTGCGCGCGCGCCAGCGCCGCCGCGCCCTGGCGCGCGTCCCAGACGCGCCAGCGCGCCGCCACATGCTGATCCGGGCGGATCAGATAGACGGCCGAAGGCGCCCCACCCAGATAGCGCGCGCGCAGCGCGGGCCCGGGGTCGAGGATCGACAGCGTCTCCGCCCCCTCCAGCGCCGCCTCCCCGCCCAGGCTCAGCAGCGTGAACCCCGCGCCCAGTGCGTTCAGCAGCCAGCTCTCGCCCCCCGCCGGATCCGTCAGCGGCGCATCCGGGCACGGCGCCCCGGGCCGGGCGCCCGCCGGCAGGTCCGAATCCGGCCCGTTCAGCGGCCCGTCCTCATAGGCGCAGGGCCGCGACAGCCGCCCCGAATTGACCATCGAGCGCGCGAAGGGCGCCGCGCCGGCCAGCTTCAGCACCTCGTCGCGGAACAGCCGCTCCGCCCCCGGGTCGGGCGACATGAACCGCGTCGACCGCGACGAGTTCATCAGGTTCTCGCGCGCGCCGTGAATGCGCTCGACCTCATAACTGGCCAGCAACGCCTCAGGCGCGCCGCCCAGCATCGCCGCCAGCTTCCAGCCCAGATTGTCCACGTCCTGCAGTCCGCCATTGCCGCCCCGGGCGCCGAAGGGGCTGACCACATGCGCGCTGTCCCCGCAGAAGATCACGCGGCCATGCACGAACCGGTCCAGCATCCGGCATTGGAACGTGTAGACGCTGACCCAATCCAGCTCGAACGGCGTCTCCCCGAACACCTTCTTCAGACGCGGGATCACCACCTCGGGCCGCTTCTCCGCCTCCGCATCCGCCTCGCGGCCCAGTTGCAGGTCGATGCGGTAGGATCCGTCGGCCTGCTTGTGCAGCAGCGCGGACTGGCCCTCGTGAAAGGTCGGCTCGAACCAGAACCGCCGCTCGGCGGGAAAGTCGGCGCCCAGCGTCACGTCGGCGATCAGGAACCGCTCTTCGAACCCCTCGCCCTCCAACTCCAGCCCCAGACCGGCGCGGATCGGCGACTTGGCGCCGTCGCAGGCGACGATCCAGTCGGCCTCGATGGCGTAGTCGCCTTCGGGCGTGCGTACCTCGGCGCGCCCCTCGCGAGTGACGCCCTCCACCCGGTTAAGAAACCTGAGGTCGATCAGGTCCGGAAACGCCCGCGCCCGCTCTATCAGATACTCCTCCACGTAGAATTGCTGAAGGTTGATGAAGGCCGGCATCTTGTGCCCGTCCTCGGGCAGCAGGTCGAAGTTCCAGACCTCGCGGTCGCCATGGAACGTGCGCCCCACCTTCCAGCCGACGCCCTTCTCGACCATCCGGTCGGCGACGCCCAGCCGATCCAGGATCTCCAGCGTCCGCTTGGCCCAGCAGATCGCGCGGGACCCCACCGAGACCACGTTGTTGTCGTCGAACACCACCGAGGCCACGCCCCGCTGCGCCAAGTCGATGGCGAGCGCCAGCCCGATGGGCCCCGCGCCGACGATGGCGACGCCCAGCTTCTCCACCGACGCGCCCTCGCGCAGGGGCTTGGGCGTGACGAATGGGATCTCTTGATAGTCGTAAGGCATGCGTCTCCGGCGAGGATCAGTCCTCGGCCGCCTCCTTCGCCGCTGGCTCGCCGGCCGCAGCCGCCTCCCTCCGCTGCTTCACGAAATCCTGAAGCCCGGTGCCGCCGACCCAGATCACCGCGGCCAGACCGATCAGCCCCACCTCGATCATCACGATCAGGCTGAAGGCGCCGTGGAAGAAGAAGATCAGCACCAGCAGGAACAGCACCAGCGCCGCGAAGGCCATGCGGTGGCGAGGGTTGAAGTCTCTCACTCGCCGATCCCTTCGAACGGAAAGACGTTGAACATCAGGATGAAGCCCGGCAGCCAGATCGCAAGCACGATGCCCCATGAGGTGAGCCAGCGCCTGCGCAGCTTTTCGTGCGCAGGGTCGGCCCAGAAGGCGGCGGCGCCGACCCACCCCCGGCCTATCCGCGAAGTGAGGAGGCGAGACGCCCAGGACTCGTCGGGCCGGACGTAGGGCAGCGCGGTGAAGATCAGACGCGCGTGCCAGTAGAACATGTTCAGGAACGCCGCGATCATGAGCGCGAAGACGGCGCCGATGCCGAAGGCCGCCAAGCTCATCCCTGCAGAGCCTCCCACATCTCCTTGTCGCGCTGCGCCGTCCAGATGCGCGGGGTGTCGATGCCCCGGGCCTCGTCATAGGCGCGCGCCACGTTGAAGGGCAGGCAGTGCTCGTAGATCGCATAGTCCCCGAACTTTGGGTCGCAGGCCGCGCGGCAGGCGTCCCACGCCTCCTTCAGGCTGCCGCCCCGCGCCGCCACCCGCGCCACCGAGGCGTAGGTCTCCCGCACGAAATCGGCCGTGCTGTCGAGCGCCGCGTTCACCTGCTCGCGCCCCACCAGCGCGTCCCCGCGCCCCGGCGCGATCGCGTCCAGCTCGAACGCCCGGATGGTGTTGAGCGTCGAGGGCCACTCCACCAGATGCGCGTCGCCGCAGTAGCAGGCGCTGCGGTATTCCACCAAATCGCCGGTGAACATCACGTTCTGGTCCGGCACATAGGCGACGATGTCGCCCGCGGTATGCCCGCGCCCCACCTGCATCAGGTCCACCCGGCGCGAGCCCAGAAACACCGACATGCGCCCGCGAAACGTCTGCGTCGGCCAGGTCAGGCCCGGAATGCTCTCGTGCCCCTCGAAGAGGCGCGGAAACCGCCCGAACTCGCTGTCCCAGTCCTCCTGCCCCCGCTCCGCCACCATGGCGCGCGCGACGTCCGACATCAGGATCTCCGACGCGCCATAGGCCGAGGCGCCGAGCACGCGCACCGCATGGTAATGCGTCAGCACCAGGTGCTTGATCGGCTTGTCGGTGACGCCGCGGATGCGCTCGATCACCATCTGCGCCAGCCGGGGCGTCGCCTGCGCCTCGATCACCATCACCGAGTCGTCGCCGATGACGACCCCCGAATTCGGGTCCCCCTCGGCCGTGAAGGCCCAGAGCCCGTCGCCGACCTCGGTGAAGCTGATCTCCTTCTCGGCCATGTCCCCGGCCGAGGCGAACTGCTTGCTCATCTCTCTCACTCCTTGGCGGGCAGGATCTTGCCGCGGCATTCGCCGAACCCGATGCGATGCCCGTCGCCCTGGGCCCAGCCGGTCATAACCACCTCGTCGCCATCTTCGAGGAACGACCGCTCGCCGCCCCCGTCGAGCGCCACCGGCGTCTTGCCGCCCCAGCTCAGCTCCAGCATCGAGCCCCATTCGTGCCGCTCCGGCCCCGATATGGTGCCGGAGCCCAAAAGGTCCCCGCAGCGCATGGCGCAGCCGCTGCTGCTGTGATGCGCCAGCTGCTGCGCGGCGGTGTAGTAGAGCTCCCGCGCATTGGTGCGCACGATCGTCGTCGGCGCCGCGCCCTCCGGCGCCAGCGTCACCTGCAAAGCCACGTCCAGCAGACCCGCGCCATCGTCCGCGATGTTCTCCAGCAGCGGCGTCTCGCGCGCCGGCACGGGCGCGCGATGCGCCGCCAGCGCCTCCGACGTCACCACCCAAGGAGAAATCGTCGTGGCGAAGGCCTTGGCCTGGAACGGGCCCAGCGGCTGATACTCCCAGGCCTGCACGTCGCGCGCCG
>JBCBYE010000836.1:0-1690 GCA_039816075.1 Pseudomonadota bacterium
CCGGCGAAGGCCCCCTGCGGCTGGAGGCGGTCTTCCGCCTGCCCGACGCGCCCCGCGCCGCGCCGCTCGCGGTGGTCGAGGGGCCCGACAGCCTGTGGTTCCAGCCGGCCGAGGTCCGCCTCGACGGCCGCATGCTGCGCGTGACGGCCGAGGTCGATCCCTACTCGCCCGCGCTGCAGGGCGGCTGGCTGTCGCGGGACGGGCTGCGCGTGACGCTGCTGGGCGAGGATCAGGCGGTGGAGACGGAGGCCTGCGGGGCCTGACCCAAGCCGCCCGTTCGCCCGTCGCCGCCCTCCACCGCGCAACAAAAAATCCGCTTCACCCCTATCAACGTAAATTTCTTGCGCAAGAATGTTGCGCAGCCCCGCGACTCGCGCTATTTGCAGCGCAGCATGCGCAGGGCTCGACCGCCTCGCGCGCCAGGGGAACGCGAAAAGGGGCCCGCAGATGTTCGACAACTTCCCGCGCGGCACGATCGTCATCGAAGACATGTCCATCGGCATGACCCGCCACCTGCGCAAGGAGGTGACCGATCGCGACATCGAGCTCTTCGCCGAGGTCTCCACCGACCGCAACCCGGTTCACCTGGACGAGGGCTACGCCCAGGACACCATCTTCGGCGGCCGCATCGCCCACGGCATGCTCACCGCCTCGCTGATCTCCGCCGTGATCGGCGAACAGCTGCCCGGACACGGCACGGTCTACATGGGCCAGTCGATGAAGTTCCTCGCCCCCGTGCGCCCCGGCGACACGGTGGAGGCGCGCGTCACGGTCAAGGACATCGACCATGCCAAACGCCGGGTCGCCCTTGATTGCGCCTGCACCGTGGGCGATACGGTCGTGCTGAAGGGCGAGGCGCTGGTTCTGGCGCCCTCGGCCAAGTTCGACTGACCGCCGCGCCGAAGGCCTCTGCGACACCCGGGCCGCGGCCCGGTCTTTGCCGAGGGCTGACCGCGTGCGCATCATCCGAACGCTGGACGAGGTTCGCGCCGAAGATCGCGGCGCCTCCGCCGCCATGGGCAATTTCGACGGCGTTCATCGCGGCCATGCCTCGGTGATAGATCTGGCGCGCCGGCCGGGCGCGCCCCTGGGCGTCGTGACGTTCGAGCCGCATCCCCGCGCCTTCTTCGCCCCCGAATCCCCGCCCTTCCGCCTGATGAACGCCGCCAGCCGCGCGCATCGGCTGGCCAGGATGGGCGTGCAGACCCTGTTCGAGCTGCCCTTCGGCAGCGCGCTCGCGGGGCTGGAGGCCGAGGCCTTCGCCCGCGACGTGCTCGCCGACGCCCTGGGCCTGAGGCACGTGGTGGTCGGCGCCGATTTCAAGTTCGGCCGCAAGCGCTCCGGCGACGCCGAGGCGCTCGAGCGCTTCGGCCGCACCTACGGCTTCGACGTGACCGTGGCGGGCATGCTGGCCTCGGGCGAAGCCTTCATCAGCAGCACCGCGATCCGCGAGGCGCTGGCCGAGGGGCGGCCCGACGTCGCCGCCCGCATGCTCGGCCATCGCCACCGCATCGACGGGGTGGTCGGCCATGGCGACAAGCGCGGGCGCGATCTGGGCTACCCCACGGCCAATCTCGCCATCGACGGGCTGATGCTGCCCCGCTTCGGCGTCTACGCCGTGCGGTTCGAGGTTCTGACCGGACCCCATGCGGGCGTCTACGGCGGCGCCGCCTCGCTGGGCGTGCGGCCG
>JBCBYE010000540.1:0-3437 GCA_039816075.1 Pseudomonadota bacterium
GGCGCCGCCCAGCAGCAGCAGCGGCGCCGCGGCCGCGGCGATCATCACCACCACCCGCGCGAGGGCGGCGGCCGACGGGGCGGCGGCGATGCGCGGAATCGGGCGCAGGTCCTCGACCGTCGCCTCCTCGCGCAGCGTTTCCTCCGGCAGAGCGAGGACCACGGGGCCGGGGCGGCCGCTGAGCGCGGTTTCCCAGGCGCGGCCGACATATTCGGGGATGCGGTCGGCGGAGCCGATCTCCGCCACCCATTTGGCCATCTCGCCGAAGACGCGGCGATAATCCATCTCCTGAAACGCCTCGCGGTCGAGCATGCCGCGGTTCACCTGGCCGATGAAAAGGATCATGGGCGTGGAATCCTGGAACGCGGTGTGCACGCCGTTCGACCCGTTGGTGGCGCCCGGTCCGCGCGTGACCGCGGCGAGGCCGGGCAGGCCGGTCAGCTTGCCATGCGCCTCGGCGGCGTTGGTGGCGCCCGCCTCGTGCCGGCAGGCCACGGTCTGGATGCCGTTCTGGTGGTCGTGCAGCCCATCGAGCAGGCCCAGAAAGCTCTCGCCCGGCACGCAGAACAGGCGCGTGGCGCCGAGGATCGCTAGCTGATCGGCGAGGATTTTTCCGCCGTGGCGCGGCTGGGTCATGGCGCGGACTCCCTGTTTTGCGGCAAGGGATAGCGCGGCGCGGCCCGCGCGGCCAGCGCCGCGCGGTTGCAGGAGGGGACGGATGGCGCAGGTCGAGTTCTGGTTCGAGTATTCGTCCACCTATTCGCACCTGGCGGCGCTGCGCGCCCGGGCGGCGGCCGAGGCGGCGGGCGTGCGGCTGGCATGGCGCGCATTTCTGCTGGGGCCGATCTTCGCCGCGCAGGGGCTGCAGGACAGCCCGTTCAACCTGTTTCCGGCCAAGGGAGCGAACATGTGGCGGGATCTGGAGCGGCAGGCGGCCAGGCACGGCCTGCCGCCGATCCGCCGGCCGGAGGTCTTTCCCCAGAACGGCCTGCTGGCCGCGCGCTGCACGATGGCCCTGCCCGAGGCGCGGCGGCCGGCCTTCGCCGAGGCGGTGTTTCGGGCGCAGTTCGGCGAGGGGCGGTCGATTTCCGACGCCGCGCTGCTGGCGGAGCTTTTGGAGCGGCTGGGCGAGGAGGCCGGCGCAGTTCTGGCCGCCGCCGGCGAGGCGCCTGCGAAGGCGGCCTTGCGGGCGGCGACGGAGGAGGCGCAGGCGCTGGGGATCTTCGGCGCGCCGAGCTTCACCACCGAGGATGGCGAGCTGTTCTGGGGCCATGACCGCATGGAGGACGCGTTCGCCTGGGCGACGGGCGTCGCGCCGAGGCCCTGACGACGGCGCCGACGCCCTGTCGCGCGGCCCGCCCGCCCTCCCCCGTCGCGACAGGGCGCCGGCGCTAGTCCGGTCTGCGTATGGGATAGCCTCGGGTCGCGTAATCGAATTCGGCGAGCTCATGGGCGACGAGATCGGACGAAAGCGGCGCGGCGAAGTAGGCGCGCACCTCGGTGATGCGCCGCACGTGCAGGTCGAACCGGTACCAGTCCGCGCCGCGGGTCAGCCGCTCGACCCCGTCGCGGCCGCGGGTCCAGTTGGACCATTCCATGACCGCGTCGCGCCCGTCGGCGGCGGCGCAGACGCGATCGACGGTCCAGACCGCGTCGAGCCGGTCCACGAAGCGCACCCAGCCGTCGGCGATGGCCTCCGCCCCGCGCCAGGCGCCGCCGGGCATGCCGGGCGGGAACCAATGGGTCGCCCGATCCGTGAAGCAGGCGACCAAGGCCGCGCGGTCGGCGGCGTTGCAGGCGTCGAAATAGCGGCGCAGCAGCGCTTCGGCTTTGTCCGCCGGGGTCATCTCGTCCTCCCTGGCCGTCCCGCGCCGTCCCGACCTTTTCGCGACGGGGGTGGGCGGGCGGGCCGCGCGAAAAGGTCGGGGCGGCCCCGCCCCGCACGAAGGTCGGGGCTCCGTCGCCCCGCGAAACCATAAAGGCGGTCGGCTCCCCGCCCGCTCACCCGTGCGAAAAATAGTCCTCGCAGCCGCCTTCGCGATAGACGTCCGCGGTGCAGCAGTGCAGTCCGCCGCCGAAGGCGTAGGCGTCGCGCAGCTCCACCGGGATCACCTCCAGTCCCAGCCTATCCATCTGGTCGGCCTGATAGACCTCCGACGCCTCCACGCAGACCGTCTTGGGGTCCAGCGCCAGCACGTTCATGCTCAGCCACACGCTGGAATAGCACAGCGGCGGCGGCGCCTGATGCGCCGGCGGCGCGGCGTCGACGATCTCCCACCCGTTGCGCGCGAAGAACGCGCGCTGGTCGTCCGGCAGGCGCCGCTGAGGGTTGTTCAGGATCAGGCCGGGACGCAGGGGCGTGAAGGTCGCGTCGATATGGATCGGGTAGGGATCGCCCGGGAAGTTCACGGCGTGCACCCGATGATCCGGGAAATGCCGGCGGAGCCACTCGATGCCCTTGAGATTGGTGGTGAAGCCGTGCTGCACGACCAGATCGCGGCCGAAGCGCAGCACGTCGGCGGCGTCGAACAGCGGCTCCTCCTCCGTCGTCACGAACTTCTTTTCGGCCGTCCATTGCAGGCGCTGGTCGAGCGTGATCGCGTCGGAAAGGTAGTCGGGCAGATAATCCGCATCCGTGAGACGCGGCTTGGGCGCGGCCTCGTGCCGGAACCGCGGATCCTCCTCCCAGTAGCGCTGCATCAGGGGGCGGTAGGCGAGGTATTCGAACCAGCGGCAACGATAGGACATCGTCGCCTCGAGGATCTCCGATCCAACCGTCAGCAGCACGTCGCGCGGCGGCATGCAGCCGAACTGGCTGTCGGCGTGGAAATCGGGCGTCGTCGCCGGCTGCGACCAGTCGATGGGCGTGGGGCGGTCGACGCGGATGCCGCGCGCCTCCAGCTGCCCGGCGAAGCGGTCCAGCAATTCGTTCGCGCGGTCGATGGTTTCCTGCGGGCGGCGGCCGTGCCGGCCGCGCATGTCGCTGTCCTCGGGCACCTTGGCGTCGAGCGCCGGCTCCTCGGGCGGGATGTGGCAGTCGTCGGCGCGGCCGACGATGACGTGGCGCAGCGGGTCCCATTCGTTCCAGGAATTGACCACGGTGCGGTCGGGCGCGAAGTCGCGCATGGGCTTTCCCCTTTCGGTTGGGACGGCGCGGCGCGCTCAGGCGCCCTCGCGCAGAAGATCCATGACCCGCACCAGCCGCGCGGCGATGCCCGGCTCGCTCAGCGCATGGCCGGCATCGGGGATCATGTGCAGGTCCGAGCCCGGCCAGGCCTGGTGCAGCGCATGGGCCGAGGCCGGCGGGCAGATCAGGTCGTAGCGGCCCTGCACGATGTGCCCCGGCACGCCGACGAGCCGCGGCATGTCGCGCAGGATCTGACCATCCTCGACCACCCAGCCGCGAAGCACGAAGTAAAGGCTTTCGATGCGGCTGA
>JBCBYE010000094.1:0-10026 GCA_039816075.1 Pseudomonadota bacterium
CCGCCTCGATCTTGCCGGCGCGCTCGGCGTGCAGGGCGGTTTCCATTTTCATGGCCTCGATGGTCAGCAGCAGATCGCCGGGAGAGACCTTGCGGCCCGGCTCCACCGCGACGGAGGCGACGACGCCCGGCATGGGCGCGGCCACATGGGCGGCGTTGCCCTCTTCGGCCTTGCGGCGCGCCTCCACCCCCGAGACCGCCTTGCGGTCCTGCACGCTGACCACGCGGGGCTGGCCGTTGAGCTCGAAGAAGACCTTCACGGAGCCGTCCTCGACCGGCTCGCCGATGGCGGAGAGCAGGATGTGCAGGGTCTTGCCCGGCTCGATCTCCACCTCGACCTCGTCGCCGACCTCCATGCCGTAGAAGAAGACCGGCGTGGGCAGCAGGCGCACGGGGCCGAACTCGGCGTGGCGGCGGGCGTAGTCGGCGAAGACCTTGGGATACATGGCGTAGCCCATGAGATCCTCGTCATCGAGGGGGGCGCCGGCCGCGGCCTCCGCCTCGGCGCGCATGGCCTCCAGATCCGCGGGGGCGAGGCCCTCGCCCGGGCGCTTGGTCGTGGCGGCCTCGCCCTTCAGCGCCTTCTTCACCAGCGCCTTGGGAAAGCCGCCCGGGGGCTGGCCCAGATCGCCGCGCAGCATGCCGATGACGCTGTCGGGAAAGCTGACGTCCTTGTCGGGATCCTCGACATCGGCGCGGGTCAGGCCGGCGGCGACCATGCTCAGCGCCATGTCGCCGACGACCTTGGAGGAGGGCGTCACCTTCACGATGTCGCCGAACATCAGGTTCACTTCGGCATACATCTTGGCGACCTCGTGCCACCTCTCCTCCAGCCCCATGGCCCGTGCCTGGGCCTTGAGGTTGGTGAACTGGCCGCCGGGCATCTCGTGCAGATAGACCTCGGCCGAGGGCGCCTTCATGTCGCTTTCGAAGCCGGCGTATTGCAGGCGCACCAGCTCCCAGTAGTCGGAGATCTCGCGGATGCGGGCGGGGTCGAGGCCGGTGTCCCGCTCCGTCCGCCGCAGCGCCGCGGCGAGCGAGCCCAGCGGCGGCTGCGAGGTCATGCCCGCGAAGCTGTCCATGCAGGCGTCGACCGCGTCGACCCCCGCGTCCGCCGCGGCCAGCAGCGTGGCCGCCGAGATGCCGGAGGTGTCGTGCGTATGCAGGTGGATCGGCAGGCCCGTCTCGTCCTTCAGGGCCTTGACCAGCTCCGCCGCTGCGGGGGGCTTGAGCAGGCCGGCCATGTCCTTGATGCCCAGAACATGCGCGCCGGCCGCCGCCAGCTCCTTGGCCATGCCGACATAGTACTTGAGATCGTATTTGGAGCGCTTGGGATCGTGCAGGTCGCCGGTGTAGCAGACCGCGGCCTCCAGCACCTTGCCGCTCTCCAGCACCGCGTCCATGGAGACGCGCATGTTCTCCACCCAGTTGAGGCTGTCGAAGACACGGAAGACGTCGACGCCGGACTCGGCCGCGCGCGCCACGAAGGCCTGCACCACGTTGTCGGGATAGGTGGTGTAGCCCACGCCGTTGGCGCCGCGCAGCAGCATCTGGGTCAGCAGGTTGGGCATGGCCGCGCGCAGGTCGCGCAGGCGCTGCCAAGGGCATTCGTCGAGGAAGCGATAGGCCACGTCGAAGGTCGCCCCGCCCCAGCATTCGACGGAGAACAGCTGCGGCAGGTTGTGGGCATAGGCCGGCGCGACGCGGATCATGTCGTGGGAGCGCATGCGCGTCGCCAGCAGGCTTTGATGTCCGTCGCGCATGGCGGTGTCGGTGATGAGCAGCCGGTCCTGCGCCAGCATCCAGTCGCGCAGCGCCTCCGGCCCCTGATCGTCGAGCACGGCGCGGGCCGAAGGGGCCGGCGCGGCGGCGGCGAGCCGAGGCGGGCGGGGCCGGCGGGCATGGGCGGGGGGCTTGGCGCGGCCCTCCACCTCGGGCCGCGGGTTGACGGTCACGTCGGCGACATAGTCGAGCAGCTTGGTGGCGCGGTCCTGCGGCGGGGTGAAATCGAAGAGCTCGGGCGTCTCGTCGATGAACTTGGTGTGGTAGCTCATGTCCTGGAACCGGTCGTGGTTCAGCAGGTTCTGGACGAAGGCGATGTTGGTGGCGACGCCGCGGATGCGGAATTCGCGCAGGGCGCGGTCCATGCGCGTCACGGCCTCTTCGGGCGTGGGCGCCCAGGCGGTCACCTTCTCCAGCAGGCTGTCGTAATAGCGGGTGATGACCGCGCCGGAATAGGCCGTGCCGCCGTCGAGGCGGATGCCGAAGCCGGTGGCGCCGCGATAGGCGGTGATGCGGCCGTAGTCGGGGATGAAGCTGTTGGCCGGATCCTCGGTCGTCACGCGGCATTGCAGGGCGTGGCCGTCGAGGCGGATGGCGTGCTGGCCCGGCACGCCGGTGGCCTCGGCCACGGTGGCGCCTTCGGTCACGCGGATCTGGGCGCGCACGATGTCGATGCCGGTGACCTCTTCGGTGACCGTGTGCTCGACCTGGATGCGCGGATTGACCTCGATGAAGAAGAACTCGTCGGTCTCCATGTCCATCAGGAACTCGACGGTGCCGGCGCATTCGTATTTCGCATGGCGGCAGATGCGCAGGGCCAGTTCGCAGACCTGGGCGCGCTGCTCTTCGCTCAGATACGGGGCGGGGGCCCGTTCGACGACCTTCTGATTGCGGCGCTGCACGGTGCAGTCCCTCTCGAAGAGGTGCACCAGGTTGCCGTGCCCGTCGCCGAGCACCTGCACCTCCACGTGGCGGGCGCGCTGGATCAGCCGCTCCAGATAGCCCTCGCCGTTGCCGAAGGCGCTTTCGGCCTCGCGGCGGCCGGCGCGCACCTTCTCCTCCAGCTCTTCGGCGGCGTGGATCGGGCGCATGCCGCGCCCGCCCCCGCCCCAGCTGGCCTTGAGCATCATCGGATAGCCGACCTCGTCGGCCATCTTGCGCACCGCCGCCATGTCCTTCTTGCCGGTCAGATCCGGCAGCACCTCGCACGCGGGGATCACCGGCACGCCGGCCGCGATGGCCGCGCGCCGCGCGCTGGCCTTGTCGCCGAGCATCCGCATCGCCTCGGGCGTGGGGCCGATGAAGGCGATGCCGGCCTCGCGACAGGCCTCGTTGAAGTCGGGGTTCTCCGACAGGAGGCCGTAGCCGGGATGGATCGCGTCGGCGCCGGATTCGAGCGCCACGCGGATCATTTCGTCGATGCTGAGATAGGCGGCGACAGGACCCATGCCCTCGCCGATGCGATAGGCCTCGTCCGCCTTGAAGCGGTGCAGGCCCAGCTTGTCCTCTTCCGCATAGACCGCGACCGTCTTCTTGCCCAATTCGTTCGCCGCGCGCATGACGCGGATCGCGATTTCGGACCGGTTGGCGACCAGGATCTTGCGGAAGGTTCTCATCTGCAACGCCTTTCAGGAGCGAGGGGGCGGACGATGGGCGGTTCAGACTACGTCGCGAAGGGTTTCGCAAGCGCGAAGGGCGGCGCGGCGGGGGCGTTTCCTCCGAAGGGCCTAGGCGGCTCGCGGAGCGTTTCCTTCTTTGGCCGGGTTGGCGCAAGATGACGGGCGAGGCGGGCGAGGGCGGGGCCGAGACGATGGATGACGGGCGAGGCGGGGCGAGGATGACCCTGCAGGCGGCGGCGGATCTGTATCGACCGACGCTGGATTTTCCCAAACCGGGCATATGGTTCTGGAGCGGCGTTGAAGCGACGTCCGACCCGGCGGGCCTGCGCTGCGTGCTGGACGCGATGGAGGCGCGATGCCGCGGCTGGACGGCGCGCACGGGCCGGCAGATCGACGCGGTCGCCGGGTTCGACGCGCGGGGCTTCATCTTCGGCGCGCCGCTGGCGGATCGGCTGGGCGCGGGGTTTCTGCAGCCGCGCAAGCCGGGAAAGCTGCCGCCTCCGGTGATTTCGGAGCGCTACGAGACGGAGTACGGCGCCGACGCGCTGGAGATGTCGGAGGTCGATCTGACCGGCCGGACGGTGGTGCTGGCCGACGATCTTCTGGCCACCGGCGGCACGGCGGAGGCGGGGCGGCGGCTGGTGGAGCGGCTCGGCGGCGACGTCGCCTTCCTGCTGGTGGTGATCGAGCTGCCGTTCCTGCCCGGCCGCGCGCGGCTGGGCGATTGCCCGGTGGAGGCGCTGCTGGTCGAGCGGGACGGTCGCCTGCGGGCCGAGGACGGATGAGGGAGAGCGGCGCATGAAATGGCGCGGGCGGCGGGGCAGTTCGAACATCGAGGATCGGCGGACGTCGGGCGGGTCTCGGCCGAGCTTAGGCGGACGCTCGCCTTTCGGGGGAAGATCGCCGTTCGGGCGGCGGCGCGCGACGGGCGGGCGCGCGATGTCGCCGAAGATGATGCTGATCGTCTTGGGCGTGGTGATCGTGGGCTCGTTCTTCGGGCTCGACCTGACGCCGCTGCTGACGGGCGGGGGCGGCGGCATGGGCCTGGCGCCGCAGCCGGCGCCTCAGGCTTCGCGCACGCTGTCGGCGGAGGAGGAGGCGGCGGGACGCTTCGTCTCGGTCGTGCTGGCGGATACCGAGGAGATCTGGACGGACGTGTTCGCGGAGCAGCTGGGGCGCGACTACCGCGCGCCGACGCTGGTCCTGTTCTCCGGCGTCACGCGCAGCCCCTGCGGCATGGCGACGGCGGCGACCGGGCCGTTCTACTGCCCGGCGGACCGCAAGGCGTATCTGGACACGCGGTTCTTCGCGGTGCTCGCGGATCGGCTGGGCGCGCAGGGGGATTTCGCGCAGGCCTACGTGATCGCCCATGAGGTCGGACACCATGTGCAGCAGGAGCTGGGCGTGCTGACGCAGGCGAACGAGGCGCGGTCCCGCCTGCCGCAGGCGGAAGCGAATGCGGTTTCGGTCCGCGTGGAGCTGATGGCGGACTGCTTTTCGGGCCTCTGGGCGCGCCGGGCGCAGGCGCGGTTCGGCGCGATGGAGGCGGGCGACCTGGAAGAGGCGCTGAACGCCGCCTCGCGCATCGGCGACGACGTGCTGCAGGCGAACATGAGCGGCGCAGTGCGGCCCGACAGCTTCACCCACGGCACGTCGGAGCAGCGGCGCCGGTGGTTCCGGCGCGGCTGGGACGATCCGCGCGTGGCGGCCTGCGACACGTTCGCGGCGGAGCGGCCGTGACGGCGATGCGGCGCGCGGGCGGTCGCCGCGCCCGCTGAGGGTGCGGCGGCCGTGGACGGCCGCGGGGGGTGCGGCGGCCGTGGATGGCCGCGGAAGGCTCGGCGGGCGTGGACGGCTGCGGAAGGCTAGGCGACCGTGGGCGGACGCGGCGCGGAAGGCTCGGCGCGCTACGGCAGCTTCGCGATCGCCTTGATCTCCAGCAGGAGATCGGGATCGGCCAGCTCCACGACGCCGATGGCGGTCCAGTTCGGGAACGGCGGGTCTGGGAAGGCCGCCCGCTTGGCGGCGGCGAAATCGTCGAAATGGTCATGCATGTTCACGTGAAAGGTGGCGACGTCCACGACGTCGTCGAAACCGCACCCCCCCGCCGCCAGCACCTCGCCGAGATTGGAGAAGGCGGCGCGAAACTGCGCCGCCGGATCCGGAATCGCGGCCCCGGAGGCGTCGACGCCCACTTGCCCCGACACGAAGAGAAAGCCGCCGCTGCGCACCGCCGCCGCGTATCCATAGGCCTCGTAGGTCGCCTGCCTCTCGTCCGGAAAGACCACGTCCCGCATCGCCGACTCCATTTCCATGCAGTTGCACTGAAATTATTCGTATGCGATCGTATGGAAACCGTCAAGGATCGGATCGATGCCGCGACCGAAGTCGTATGATCGCCAGGAAGCCGTGGAAAAGGCCTGCAACGTGTTCTGGGAGCACGGGTTTCAGAATCTGGGCGTGCGCGAGATCGAACGCCTGACCGGGATCAATCAGTTCGCCATCCGATCGGAGTTCGGGGGAAAGGAGGGCCTCTACCTCGAAGCGTTGCGCTGCTACTGCGACGCCGCGATCGAGACGGAGATGGCGCCCATGCAACGGGGCGGCATTCCCGAGATCATCGCGTTCTTCGAGGGACTGACCGCGCACGGCTCCGCGACGTCCAGCGACTTCGGCTGTCTGATCGTCAACACCGGCATCGAGAACGCCCGCCTGCGGAGCCCGCGGCTGGAGGCGGTCGTCCGCGCGTATTGGGACGCGCTGGAAACCCGGTTTCGGCAGGCGTTGGAGAACGAGCGCGCGGCGCACGGGATCGCCGCGACGTTCGAGCCCCGTGCCCTCGCCGCATCGCTGGTTCCGGCGGTCATGGGCATACACGCGCAGAACCGGTCCCTGCAGGATCGGATGGCGGGACGCCCCCTCGTCGACCTGGTTTGCGCCCTCCTGCGGTCGCATCGCGCCGCATGACGCGCCGCTCCTTCCTCCCGGCGCCCGGCCTCGACGGCGTGTGGACCGCGCGCGGCGGCAAGCTGAACACATTCGCGGTGCGCCTGCGCGACGGCGGCCTGTGCCTTTACAGCCCCGTCGCGGGGCTTGAGGCGACCGCGCGCGACGGTTTTGCGGACCTAGGCGGCGTGTCGGCGCTGCTGGCGCCGAACCATTATCACAACAAGGGTTTGGCGGGGCATGCGTCGGCATTTCCGAAGGCCGTTCCGACCTGTTCGGCCAAGGCCGCGCCGCGGTTGGCCAAGATCACCGGGTTGGCGTTCGACCCCGTCGACGCCCTCGCCTCGCGGCTGGCGGAGCGCCAAAGGCTGCTGCAACCGGCGGGCCTGAAGACCGGGGAGGTCTGGATCGAAATCGAGACGCCGTCGCAGGTCGCGTGGATCGTGGATCGTGGCCGATGCCTTCACCGCCCCGCTGCACGCGACCGGCGTTTACGCCGAAGCGCCCGCGATGCTCGGCGCCTTTCCGCGCCTTGGCGTGGAGGACGCCTCCGCGTTCAAGGACTGGGTGAGCGCGGAGCTGTCGAGGGCTCGACCGACGGCGCTGCTGTCGTGCCACGGGTCCCCGGTGACGGCGGCCGACCTGAACGAGCGCCTCGCCCGACTTCTGGTGGAGGCGTTCTGAGAGACGGCGGTCAGACGGTCTCCTGCGCCAGCAGCCGGCTGACGGCGCGGGCCAGGTCGGCGAAGCCGTAGGGTTTGCAGAGCACGCCGACGCGGGCGGAGCCGTGGAGGATCGACGGCGGCACCGATTGCGGATGGCCGGTCACCAACAGGATCGGCAGCGCGGCCACCTGCTCCACCTCGCTGTCGCCGAGCCAGCTGATGATGTGATCGCCGCGCAGATCGGGCAGGCGCAGGTCCACCACGGCCAGATCGTAAGGGCGGCGAGCGGCGGCGATGCGGGTCAGGAAACCGCCGGCATTCGCCGCGCCGTCCACGCAGGCCCCGAGGCGTTCGAGCTGCTGCGTGATGAGGCTGCGGAACGCGTCGTTGTCGTCGACCAGAAGAACGTGAAAGTCCTTGGCGCAGTCCGGGACGCTGCACTCGGTTTCCATTCGCCCTGCCCCATCAGTTGATCGTTTCGTAGGCATTATGGCGAAATCATGGCAGAGAGGAAAGGGGTCGAGCACAGTAAATTCAATGGGATCAGCCGACCAGCCGGGTCTTTCGGGCGGCGAGCGCGGTTTGAACCGCGGCGAGCAGATCCGCCTTGGCCACCGGCTTGGGCAGCACCGCCGCGGCGGGCGCGGCCGGGTCCGTCGCGGCCGCCGCCGCCTCGGGGTTGCCGGAGACGAAGGCGACCGCGATGTCGGGCGCTCGGCGACGGGCGAGCTCGGCCAGCTGCGGGCCCTGAACCTCGCCCGGCATCAGAATGTCGGTGACCAGCATGTCCGGCCGCAGCCCGGCGCGCAGCATGTCGAGCGCGGCCTCGCCGTCCGGCGCGGCGACCACGTCGCAGCCGGCGCCGCGCAGATGGCGGGCGAAGAGGTCGCGCAGGGTGGGCTCGTCCTCCACCAGCAGGATCGTGGCGTGCCGGGTCGAATCGCCTTGCGGCCCGCTCTGCGCCGCGGGCGACGCGGCCTCCGGCGCTTGGGACGCGGCGGGCGCGGCGGGCGCGGCCGGCAGGTAGAGGCGGAAGACCGCCCCGGGGCCCGTAGGGTCGTCCAAGGTCACGGCGCCGCCGGACTGGGCGGCGAAGCCGTGCACCATGGAGAGGCCGAGGCCCGATCCCTCGCCCACGGGCTTGGTGGTGTAGAAGGGATCGAAGATCCGCGCCCGGTCAGCCTCGGCCACGCCGGGCCCCTCGTCGGCGACGGCGATGCAGGCGTAACGGTCCGCTAGGCGCGCGCCGCCCGCCGCCACGGGCTGCCGGTCGGCGTCGACGCCGCTGGCGCGCAGGGTCAGGCGCCCGCCCGACGGCATGGCGTCGCGGGCGTTGATGGCGAGGTTGAGAAGCGCCGTCTCCAGCCGCGGGCGATCGACGAAGACGGGCGGCGTGCCGGGCGCCGCCTCGGCCGTCGTGATGATGCCCTGGGGCATGACCCGGTCCAGCATCGCCTCCATCCCCGCGAAGACCTCGGCCAGGTCCTGGGGCGAGGGGTCGAGCTGCGACCGTCGGCTGAAGGCGAGGAGCTGGCCGGAAAGGGCCTTGCCCTGCTCGGCCGCCCTCACGATCTGATCCGCGAGGCGGTCCCGTTCGGCGGGGGGCGCGTCCTTCAGCAGCTCCGCCGCGCCGAGGGTGACGGCGAGGATGTTGTTGAAATCGTGCGAGACGCCCGAGACCAGCTTGCCCAGCGCGTCGAGCTTTTGCGACTGGTCGAGGGCGCGGCGGGTATCGTCGAGCTCTCGCCAGCGGCCGCGGGCATGCAGCAGGGCGAACCAGAAATAGGGCGAGACGCAGACCACGATCAGCCCGGCGGCGAGCGAGACGGGCGCCAGCCCATGCTCGGCGAACAGATTCGCGGCGATGAGGGCGAAGGAGAGCCACATGGGACCGACCACGCAGGCGATGATCTGCGGATATGTGGCGTGAAAGACGAAGATGTTGATGGTGGCGGCGACGGCCAACGCCAGGGCCGCCATCTTGAAGACGTCGTCGTCCACCAGCCAGACCGAGACGACCAGGATCATGTAGGCCATCGCGCGAAGCAGAAGCAGCGCGAGGACCAGCGGATAGAGGTCGGGCCGCGCGTGGCGCACGGCCCAGGCGGCGGTCGCCTTTTCCGAGGTCAGGATCGCGGCGTAGGCGACGACCGTGCCCACGAACCACCAGGCGTCGAACAGCGTCACGGCCCCTGCGGCGGCGAAGAGCAGGAGGCCGATATGCAGGATGTAGAGCGCGCTGCCGAGGGGTTCGGCCGCCGCCACCGAAGCGATCTGTCCCAGGCGGCGGTCGTCGGTCATGGCGTGGATCCCGTGCGGCGGGCGATGGGTGAACCGCGGCGGCGGCGGCGGCCCGGTCGCGGCGTCAGCGCTTGACCGGGGTCAGCAGCTTGGCGGGGCGCGCCTTCTCGGCCTCGCGGAACAGCTGAAACGTCTGATTGACGTAGTTCACGCTGCCGGAGACGTGGCTTTCATAGGCCCTCAGCTCGGGCGTCCGTTCCGCCTCGATCATGCGCACCGGACGTTCGGGCGGGTCGGTCTCGAACTGCAGGTAGAACCAGGGCTCGCCGCGCTTGAGGATCAGGTCCTTGGAGGTGTCGTGCCACTCGAAGCCCCAGTTCATGGAGCGGGGCCAGAGGTTCACGGGAAAGCGGCCGCCGAAGATGGTGCCCGGCAAAGGGTCGGCACGATAGTGCAGGAACGCGTCGACCTGCGCCATCCAGACCGGATCGTCGGAGATGAAGAGGTAGGGCAGGCTGATCTGGATCGTCGGCCGTTCAGGGTGCCGCCACTCGCTCTCGCCCACCACGTGGATGTGCTTGTCGAGCTTCTTGGAGCGGACGGGCGAATTCTGCCCCAGCATGTTGCGCAGGCCCGGCCGCCCGTTCTCGCCCCGCGCGAAGCGCAGATGCAGGTCGAACGGGGATTTGATGGCGAAGTAGCGCGCCTCCAGATTGATGACGGCGGGGCAGCGCGATGCGGATTTGGCGTGGCCGCGGTTCATCTCGGGCGAGC
>JBCBYE010000618.1:0-2881 GCA_039816075.1 Pseudomonadota bacterium
GAGTCGTCGAAAGGGTCAAGGCTCGCAAGCCGAAGGCGCAGCGACCGCCGAAGGCGGCTCGGCCTTGAGGCTTTCGGCGACTCGCCGCACGCTGGTCGAAGGCCCCCCCAAGGGCCTTCTCAGCAATCTGCGAAAACGACCCCGCTCGAACCGCCCTCCGAGACCTGGCCAGCCGGCGAAGCCGGCCGCGTCACGAGGGGGCTCGATGCCCCCGAGGGGCGCACGCCGAAGCCCCCCTCCCCGTTCAGCGCTCCTCGAACGCCCCCACGTCGCGGCGGGAGACGCCCACCGCCTTGGCCACCGCCCAGACCCGGCGCCCCGGCGCGATGCCCAGCGCCTCGGCCGACCGGGTGGTGATGCGCGCGCGCAGGCGGTCCCGCCCGCAGCGCAGGGCCACCTCCAGCATGGGTCCTTCGCCCGCCGCGACCTCCTCGACCACGGCTTCGAGCACGTTGAGCGCCGAAAGCCCCTCGGGCGGGCGCGCCGACAGGGTCACGTCGCGGGCGCGGATGCGCAGGCGCAGCGCGGCGCCCGGCTCGGCCGACACGCGCGGCGCCCAGAGGCGGCCGCCGGACACGGAGAGCTCGGTCAGCCCGTCGGCGTCGTGGCGCACCACGCGCGCGGGCAGAACGGCGCCGGCCTGCTGACGGCCGAGGATGGGAAAGGCCGCCACGTCCGACAGCACCTCGGCCGCCGGCCCGCAGGCGACGACGCGGCCGTCCGACAGCGCCGCGACGGTGCCGGCCAGGCGCGCGATCTCCGGCAGGGAATGCGAGACGTAGAGGATGGGCAGGCCCGCCTCGTCGCGCAGGCGCTCGATATAGGGCAGGATCTCGGCCTTGCGCGCCTCGTCCAGCGCGGCGAGCGGTTCGTCCATGACCAGCGCGCGCGGGGCGCTGAGCAGCGCGCGGCCCAGGGCGACGCGCTGGGTCTCGCCGCCCGAAAGGTCGCGCGGCGCGCGCGCCAGCAGCGGCCCGAGGCCGAGCAGCGCCACGGCCTCGTCGAACCGGTCGGCGGTGGGGCGCAGGGCCCGCGGCGCGTGGCGCAGGCCGAAGCGCAGGTTGCCGCGCACGGTCAGATGCGGAAACAGCCGCGCCTCCTGAAACACCAGGCCGAGGCGGCGGCGATGGACGGGCAGGCGCCGCGCGCCGTCCTCCAGCGTTTCGCCGCCCACGCGGATGCGGGCCTGGTCGGCGCGCAGAAGGCCCGCGACGGCCTTGACGACCGAGGTCTTGCCGGCGCCCGAGCGGCCGAACAGCGCCGTGACGCCGCCGGGCGCCTGAAAGTCGACGTCGAGGTCGAAGGCGCCGAGACGCGCGCGCAGCCGCACCTCGAAGCTCATGGGGCGAGGGCCCCGCGCGGGCGAGGGCGCCTCGCGATGTCGCCACGCCCGGGGAGGGGACCTCGAGGCCGGCCGACCCGGCGAACGGGCCGGGGTCCGCGGATCGGCGCGGGGGGGCGCCGGCGGCGCCGCCGGCCGGGCGAGCCCGTGCCGCGGCGCGCGGGCGGCGCGTCGCCTGCGGGGTCGAGGCCGGACCGGCGTCGCCGGACGCCGCGCGGGGCCTCGTCCCGTCGACGCCTTGCCTCTCGCGCATCCGCCGCGCCCGGCGTCCCGAGGCGCAGGCGGGCGGGCGGGCCGGCGCTCTGCCGCAGGCAGGCGCCCGCGACGACGGCAGGGGCGGCGGCAGGGGCGGCCGGCAGCGCGCCGAGCGGGGGGGCGGCGCGGCCCGGGGTCATCCGGACACGCGGCGGGCGGCGGCGCGGGCCAGGGCCTCGGACGCCAGCAGAGCGCCCAGCGCCACGGCCAGGCTCAGGCCCGCCAGGCGCAGCGCGCCGCCTTCGCCGCCGGGCGTCTGCAGCAGCGCGTAGATCGCCGCGGGCACGGTGCGCGTTTCGCCGGGGATCGAGGCGACGAAGGCGATCGTGGCGCCGAACTCGCCCATGGCCTTGGCGAAGGCGAGCACCGACCCCGCCACGATCCCCGGCGCCATAAGGGGCAGCGTCACGCGCGCGAACCGCGCCCAGGGCGGCGCGCCGAGGGTCGCGGCCGCCTCCTCCAGCCGCGCATCGGCGGCCTCCAGGCTCAGCCGCATGGCGCGCACCATCAGCGGGAACGCCATCACGGCGGCGGCGAGCGCGGCGCCGGTCCATCGGAAGGCCAGCGTCACGCCGAAGACCTCATGCAGGAACGCCCCCGCCGGTCCCTGCCGTCCGAAGGCCAGCAGCAGCAGGTAGCCCGTGACCACCGGCGGCAGGATCAGCGGCATGTGCACCAGCCCGTCGAGCGCCGCGCGGCCCCAGAAGCGCCCCCGCGCCAGGGCGTAGGCGGCCGCCACGCCGAAGGGCAGGCTGGCCAGCGTGGCCCAGGCGCTGACCTTCAGCGACAGCGCCAGCGCCTGCCATTCCTCGGGCGTCAGCCAGTCGGTCATTGCGGGGCGGGGCGCGCGGGCGGCGGCGCGAAGCCGTGGCGGGCGAAGAGCGCGCGGCCCCGGGGGCCGCCGAGCCAGTCGAGCCAGGCGGCGGCGCCCGGCGTCTCTTGCGTCGCGGCGGCCAGGTAGAGGATCGGGGCGTGGGCCTCCGCCGGCACGCGGGCGGCGACGGCGACGCGAGGCTCGGCGGCGGCGTCGGTGGCGTAGACCAGGGCGTAGGGAACCTCGGCCCGCGCCGCGAGGGCGAGGGCCCCGCGCACGTCCTCGGTTTCGACGAGCCGGGGGGCGAGGGCGGTCCACAGGCCGAGCGCGCCCAGCGCCTCGCGCGCATAGCGGCCGGCGGGGACGGCGGCGGTGAGGGCCACGGCGAGGCGGCCGTCGCCCAGGCGCGACGGCAGGTCGTAGGCGGCGAGCGAGGGCGGAGGGTCGGGCGCGGGCGACCGAGCCCCGGC
>JBCBYE010000749.1:0-2123 GCA_039816075.1 Pseudomonadota bacterium
CAGGCGCGGCGGCTTGCGCCGGGGCGCCTTGCGCATGGCCGAAACCAGGGTCTTGAAGTCCTCGCGATCCCGCAGCGGGGCGAAGACGTCGGCGGCGATCAGCAGGTTGGGTTCGCGGAACCCGGCCTGGGAGGCGCGGCGCAGCTCCTCCACCGCCTCCTCCAGCGCGCCGCGGGCGGTCAGCAGCTGGGCCAGCAGCAGGCGCATGTTGCTCAGCTCGGGCTGGCCGGCGAGCAGGCGGCGCAGCGTCAGTTCCGCCGCCACCACGTCGCCCGCGCGGGCCTGGGCGAGCGCGGTGCGGCGCAGACGTTCCAGGATCGCCCGCTCGAACAGCGGAACCTCCTGCAGGGCGACGGCGGGCTTTTCGGCGTCGTCGCCGCGCAGACCGGCGATCGTGGGCTCCCGCACCGTCGCGGTCTGGGCCGCGGCGGGGCCCAGGGCGGCGGTCGCGGCCGCCAGGATCAGCGCCGCGCCCGCAAGGACGGCCCTCGCCGCCGGGATCGGCGCCGCGGCTGCGACTGCGGCGGTCGCTGCCGCCGCGATGGGCGTCGCGCCCGCGACGGCGGCGATCGGCCGCTGGGCCAGCTTTGCCATACGCACGGCTCCTTACGCGCCCCCCTCGCCCAGGTCCCACCACAGACCGGCCATCATGGCCAGCCCTTCCTCGGCCAGCGGCGCCAGAAGATGCTCGTTCGGCGCATGCTGGGAACAGGCCGGATGGCCGTGCGGCACCCAGATCGTGGGCAGGCCCAGCCCGTCGGCGAAGACGTCGTTCGGCAGCGAGCCGCCCAGATTGGGCAGGACCGAGGGCGGCCGGCCCAGCGTCTTTTCCAGCGAGGCGGCGGCCCAGACGGCCCAGGGGTGCTGCGGGTCGAGCCGCGTGGCGCGGAAGGCCAGATCGCCCTCATGCTCCACCGCGATGTCGTCGAAGCCTTCGCGATCCAGATGCCGGCGCAGGGCGGGGACGATGTCCGCCTCCTGCGTCCCCACGACGAAGCGCAGCTGGATATGCGCCACGGCCGAGGGCGGCACGGCGTTGACCGGATGCGCCGGATAGTCCGCCTCGAAGGCGCGGATGGTGACGGAGTTCCAGCCCCAGACCCGCTCCGCCGGGCTCAGCCCCGGCTCTCCCCAGGTCGGGTCGATCCGCGGCCCGCTTTCGTCCACCGGGCAGCCGGCGATGGCGGCGCGGATCGCGGGGGTCAGCGAGCTGGGGCGCCATTCGGGCACCTTGATCTCGCCCATGGGCCCCGTCAGCGAGGCGAGCGCATGGGCCATGCGGATCGCCGGGTCGCGCAGCAGGCCGCCCCAGTTGCCCGAATGGTGCCCGCCCTCGCGCAGCTCGCAGCGCAGCGTGATGTTGGCCGCCCCGCGGGAGCCGCCGAACATCGTCGGCCGGTCGGGGCGGATGCGCGGCCCGTCCGAGGCGATCAGCACGTCCGCCTCGAAGCGTCGCCGCTCCGCCTCGAACAGCGCGGGCAGGCCGGGGGAGCCCGCCTCCTCGCCCATCTCGATCACCGCGCGCAGGTTGAAGCCGAGATCGCCGCCGCGCGCCGCCTGCACCGCCTGCATGGCCATCAGCCCGATCAGGTGTTGGCCTTTGTTGTCCACGGCGCCGCGGCCGTAAAGGCGCTCGCCGTCCCGGGTCAGGGCCAGCGGATCGCGCGCCGCGTCCCACAGCCCCTCCATCGCGGGCACCGTGTCGCCATGGCCGTAGAAGAGGACCGTGGGCCGGTCCGGACCCTCGATCCGCTCGATGGCGAGGAAGGGCGGGCCGCCGGGCTCGGGGTTCTCCAGCACCTCCCATGCGGCGCCCAGCGCCTCGACCCGCGGCGCGATCTCCTCGGTCAGGTAGGCGCGCAGGGCGTCGGGGTCGCGCCCGTCGGTTAGGCGCGCCACCAGCGCGGCGAGCGCGGCCTCGTAGGCGCCCGAGGGCACGGCGCCCCGAGCGTCGGCGACGGCGGCTTCGCGGCTCATGCGGCGCGAGGTCCGGGCGAGGCGGCGGGGGGAAGGGGCGGCGTGGCTGTCATGTCGATCTCCGAAATGGCGGCGCCGCGCGCGGGTTTCAACGCTGGCGGCGGGCGGCCTCGCGCCGCGCCGCCCGGCCCCGACCTGTCGCGGAC
>JBCBYE010000268.1:0-6130 GCA_039816075.1 Pseudomonadota bacterium
ATGGTGGTGCCGAACTCGTCGTTCACGTCGAGGATGAAGCGGCACATGTCCTCCTTCTCCTCGACGTTCATGCCCGCCATGGGCTCGTCGAGCAGCAGCAGCTTGGGCTCTGCGGCCAGCGCGCGGCCCAGCTCCACCCGCTTTTGCAGGCCGTAGGGCAGGCGGCCGACGGGCGTCTTGCGGATCGACTGGATCTCGAGGAAATCGATGATCTCCTCGACGCGGCGGCGGTTCTCCGTCTCTTCGCGCTGCGCGGCGCCCCACCACAGGGCTTGCGCCCACATGGGCTGCTTCATCAGCGTCATGCGGCCGGTCATGATGTTGTCCAGCGTCGTCATGCCCTTGAACAGCGCGATGTTCTGGAACGTGCGGGCGATGCGCTGATGGGCGATCTGATGCGGCTTCATCGGCCCGCGACGGGCCCCGCGGAACCAGACCTCGCCCTCCTGCGGGTGATAAAAGCCGTTGATGACGTTGAGCATCGAGGACTTGCCGGCCCCGTTCGGCCCGATGATGGCGCGGATCTCGCCCTCGCGGATGTCGAAGGAGATGTCCTTGAGCGCCGTCACCCCGCCGAAGCGCAGGGTGATGTTCTTCATCTCCATCACGACCTCGCCGACGCTGCGCGGCTCGATGCCGTGAGCGGCCTCCTGCGCGGCGTAGGTCCGGTCGTCAGGCGCGGCTTCCGCGGCTTCGATGCTCATGAGGCCTCCTTCGGCGCGCAGGCGTCGGCGGCGCGCACTGGTCTGCATGTCCGGGCGTTGGCGGTCAGGTTGCCGGCACTGACCGACGCTCCGTCGAGGACGCTCCCGTCGCCGGAGTCGTAGAAGCGGTGGAACGAGATCGCGAAGTACGTCGCCCCGGGAACGACCGCCTCACGCCGAAAAGTGCCCACGCGCCCCAGGGAGGTGCGACAGGAGCAGTCCGTTTCCATCAGCTCGCCCGCCGCGATCAAGGGTGCGACCCAGGCCTCGAACTGCCGCTGCACTTCGTCAAGCTCCGTTTCAGCTGCGGCCGAGCCGGAGGCGGCGATCGGTCGAAACGAGGCCCAGCAACCGTCGAGCACATTCACGCGCGCCGGATCGCGCATCTTTCCAGCGTCCCTGATGCCAAGCGTCACGTGATCCGTGACGTCCAGCGAAGTGACGTTCTCTCCGTCGCCTCGAAACCACCGATGAAAGCTCGATAAACCGAGCGCGTCCGCTGTGGGGTACTCCGACGGAGCGCCGACGAGAACGGGATCTAGGCACGACCCATAGGCGACCGCCTTCCAGAGATCGGACGACGAAGCGCTTGCCGGCATGACCGCCGATGCGAGCAACGCCGACGTCGCCATGGCGCGCAGAACGTTCACTCGGCCGCCTGCCGCATCGCCGCGGGCTGCACCTTGACGTCGCGGATTTCCAGCGTGCCGCGGATCATGCCCTTGCGGCCGTCCTCGTAGGTCACCTCGACCGCCGCATCGACGCTGGGCGAGCCGTCGTAGAGGGCCTCGATCACCGCCGCATAGCGCTCGGCCACCGTGCGGCGACGGACCTTGCGGGTGCGGGTGATCTCGCCGTCGTCGGGGTCCAGCTCCTTGTGCAGGATCAGGAAACGGTGGACCTGGCAGCCGCCCAGCATCTCGTCCTGAGCGATGGAGGCGTTCACCTCTTCGATGGCCTCCTGCACCAGCTGGTAGACCCGCGGATGGCCGGCCAGCTCCTGATACGAGGCGTAGGCGATGTTCTCGCGCTCCGCCCAGGGCCCGACGGCGGCCATGTCGATGTTGATGAAGGCGCAGCAGCGGTCGCGGTCGGCGCCGAAGACCACGGCCTCCAGCACGGCCGGGTAGAACTTCAGCTTGTTCTCCACGTATTTGGGCGCGAAGAGGCTGCCGTCGGAAAGCTTGCCCACGTCCTTGGCGCGGTCGAGGATGCGCAGGTGGCCCGTGCCCTCCTCGATGAAGCCGGCGTCGCCCGTGGCGACCCAGCCGTCGGCGTCCTTGGTGTCGGCCGTCGCCTCGGGGTTCTTGTAGTACTCCACGAAGACGCCGGGGGAGCGGTAGAAGACCTCGCCGTTGTCGGCGATCTTCAGCTCCACCCCCGGCGCGGCGACGCCCACGGTCTCGTCGCGCACCTCGCCGTCCGGCTGGATGGTGACGTAGACCGAGGCCTCGGTCTGTCCGTAGAGCTGCTTCAGGTTCACGCCCATGGAGCGGTAGAAGGCGAACAGCTCCGGCCCGATGGCCTCGCCGCCCGTATAGCCCAGGCGCACGCGGCTCAGGCCCAGCGCGTTCTTGAGCGGGCCGTAGACCAGCGCCTCGCCCAGGGCGTAGCCGATGCGGTCGCCCAAGCTCACCGAACCGCCGTCGAGCATGGCCGGGCCCACGCGCTCGGCCAGCTTCATGTAGCGCTTGTAGAGCGAACGCTTGAGCGGACCGGCATCCTCCATGCGGGTGGAGACCTGGGTCAGCAGCGTTTCGAACATGCGCGGGGGGCCGAAGAAATAGGTGGGGCCGACCTCCTTGAGGTCGTGCATCATCGTCTCTTCGCTTTCCGGGCAGCAGACGCAGAAGCCGGCCACGTAGGACTGCGCGACCGACAGCATGTAGTCGCCGACCCAGGCCATGGGCAGGTAGGCGAGGACCGAATCCGTTTCGGTCAGCTTGTCGAAGGCCACGGTGGCGCGGGCGGTCACGATGATGTTGTCGTTCGACAGGACCACGCCCTTGGAGCGGCCCGTGGTGCCAGACGTGTAGAGCATCACGCAGGTGTCGGCGCCCTTCTGACCGGCGACGATGGCGTCGATCCGGGGGCCCAGCGCGTCGAGCTTGGCGGCGCCGGCGGCCTTCACCCGCTCCAGCTCGTGCAGGGTCGCGTGGTCGTATTTCCGCAGGCCGCGGCTGTCGAGGTAGATCACCTGGCGCAGCAGCGGCAGCTGGTCCTTGATCGCCAGGACCTTGTCGACCTGCTCCTGATCCTCGACCACGGCGAAGGACACCTCGGCGTGGTTCAGGACATAGGCCATCTCTTCGCCCACGGCGTCCTTGTAGACCGGCACCGGCGCGGCGTCGCAATGCTGCACCGCGGTCATGGCGAAGTAGAGCTTGGGGCGGTTCTTGCCGATGATCGCCACGCGTTCGCCCGGCTGCAGGCCCAGATCCAGCAGGCCCGCGGCGATGGCGCGCGTCTCGTCGCGCATCTCGGCCCAGGTCCAGCTCTGCCAGATGCCGAACATCTTCTCGCGGCTCGCCGGCCGGTCGCCGCGCTTGCGCGCGTTGTGTTCGAGCAGCTTCGGAAACGTGTCGAGCGCGCCTTCCGGCGCGGCGGCGTCGGTGACCACCGTCAGCATCCTCCCTGTCTGCGGCGCGTCGCGGCGCGCCGCCGGCATCCCCCGGGGCCCGATCCTCGAGGCCGCCGCCGATCCTACCCTGCGGCGCGGCCCCGCGCGGCTCTCGTGCGCCGCTCGGGTTCCTTACGAATGTTCGAAAGGACTAATAGTGCAAGCCCGAGGAGGGCGCCAGCGCCTGCGGTCTCAATTTCACCGCAGGGGGCGTGATCGTCCCGTTTCGGAACCAAAACGGCCCGCCGGGCGAACCGGCGGGCCGTGGGGGGAGCAAGCGTCGGGGGGGGTCGCCGCCCCCCGGGGACGGCTCAGGCGTCGAGCACCGCGGGGCCGTCGGCGCGCACGATCTCGATGCGCCGGGGCTTGAGCGCCTCGGGCACCTCGCGCACCAGATCCACGTGCAGCAGGCCGTTCTCCACCTTGGCGACGGTGGGGCGCACATGGTCGGCGAGCTGGAACCGGCGCTCGAACGCGCGGCGCGCGATGCCGCGATGCAGGTGCTGGGGGGCGTCCTCGCCCTCCTCGGCGCGCTGGCCGGCGATGACCAGCGTGGCGTCGCGGCTTTCGATGTTCAGCTCGTCTTCGGAGAAGCCGGCCACCGCGACGGTGATGCGGTAGGCGTCCTCGCCGGTCTTGACGATGTCGTAGGGCGGGTAGGCCGGCTGCGCCTCGGAGGCGAGCGTCGCGTCCATCATCTTGGCCAGCCGGTCGAAGCCGACGGTGGAGCGATAGAGCGGGGAGAAGTCGAAGTTGCGCATGGCGTATCCTCTGGTTCGAGCGATAGGCGTCGCGGGGCCCTCCGATGCGTCGGCAAGGCCCCCGGCGTCGTCGTCGGCCCCGACCTTCGGCGACCGACAGCGCGGATGTGGGAAGCGGCCGAGGCGCGGTCAAGCCCCCCGGCGCGGCGCGGCGCGGCGGGGCCGCGGTCCGCGACCGTCGTCGGACGGCGGGCCGTCGTCCCGGGGCTCGACGCTCAGTCCGCGGCCGGGGGCCGGCTGGACTTCATGGTGCCGCCGCCGCGCGCCAGGCCGAAGCCGGCCGAGACGGCGGGGCGCGGCGCTTCGTCGGGGCGGGCCGCCTCGCGCTGATCCTCCAGCGCGGCGCGGGCGGTGTCCTCGATCCGCGTCAGCAGGCGCACGGCCGCGTCGCGCAGGCCCACGGCCGCGGCGGCGAACGGCGCGCCGCCGGGTTTCGGCGTCTCGGCGGCCGGCGTCTGCTCCGCCGGCGGGGCCGACACCGTCTTCACCCGCGCGGTCTGCGCCTCCAGCGCCTCGCGCAGGGGCGGCAGCGTGTCCTCGATCACCGCGGCATAGCTCGCCCGCCGGCCCGCGGCCGAGAGCACGCCCACCAGGCGCAGCCCCGAGGGGGAGCGGGCCAGCACCGGCGAGCCGCTGGAACCCGGATCCACCCGGCAGTCCAGCGTCGCCACCGCGCCGTCGCGCGCCAGGATCGTGCAGGGGTCCTGCAGGCTCAGCGCCTCGTCCCGCCCGCGCCCGTAGCTGGGCAGGGCCACGGCGCCCCCGGCCCGGGGCAGGCGCGCGGGCAGGTAGTTCGGCAGGGCCGAGGTCAGCACCGGCGCGTCCAGCTCCAGCAGCGCCACGTCCGCGGCGATCTCCTTCCAGGTGGATCGCGGGCCGTTCCAGACGTAGTCCGGATGCACCGCCGCGCGGCGGACCTGGCGCACCGTCTCGTGCCGTCCGTCGCGGTAGCCGGCGCGGAACCACAAGCTCGCGGTGGGCCGCAGGCGCCCACGCGAATCGAACAGGCAATGCGCCGCGGTGATCGCCTCGGTCTCGCTGAACAGCGTCGCCGTGCAGTAGCCGTCGCCCATGTCGAGCCGGCCCACGCCGCGGAAGGCCGCCTGCTCGTGCGCCTCCAGCAGGCGGCGCGGCTGGGTTTCCGCGCCGGCGCCGATCGCCGGGGGCGCGGCGGCGACGGCCGCGAGGGTCAATCCCAGGACGAGGATGCGGGGGGCCAGGACACGCAGGCGGCGGACGATCATCGCGACGGCTCTTTCAGCTGTTCGATCAGGGGGGCGAGAACGGACCCGGCCGCCACGGCGACGGCGGATCCGCGAAGCGACGGGGGGCGCGCCCCGGCGGCGGCGACGACGACGCCGACGACGGCGAGAGCCCCGCCCTCGCGCGTCAGCAGCGGCGCGCCGGACACGCCCGGCGTCGCCTCGCAATCGGTCATCAGAAGGGGGCCCTGCCGCGCGGTGATCGTGCAGCCCGCCTGGCGCGACGGCGCCTCCGGCCGGTCGCGGCCGTAGGACACGGTCTCGACGCTCAGCCCCGGGGCGGCGCCGGCGCGTACCGGGATCGGCGCGACGCCCTGCGTTCGCGCGGTCAGGCGCAGCACGGCGATATCGTCGTGCAACCGCCCGGGCGCGCGGCCCTCCGGCCGGGCATGGGCGGCGGCGCGCGCCACGACGGGCGCTTCGCCCAACGCGTAGCCGGGCAGGAACACCAGCCGCTCCGCCCGCCAGATCGCGCCGGTGCGGCGGTTTTCGAGGCAATGGGCGGCGGTCAGCGCCAGATCGGGGGCGATGAGGGTGGCGGTGCAAAAGCCCTGCCCGCCGATGTTCAGCCGCCCCACGGCCTGCGGCGCCTCCCGATCCAGGAGGCGCGCGTCCGCCCAAGCGGCGACGCTGGCGGCCAGATACGCGGCCGCGGCTGCAAACACCCTACGCATGACCGAAAGATGAATGAATGGAGCGAGTCGCGCAAGCGTGGAAAACGGCGCTCGGCCCCGATCGAACGCCAGGCGGGCCGCGCGCCCAAGGAACGCCGCGGCCCCGGCC
>JBCBYE010000210.1:0-6941 GCA_039816075.1 Pseudomonadota bacterium
CCCCCGGGGACCGGGCCCGAGCGGCTCTCCAGCACGGGTTCGATCGAGTAGTGGCCGCCGCCAAGCGTGCAGAACGGCACCCCGCGGACGGAACCGGCGGCCGTGAGGTGCACGTGTCCGCTGATCACCTGGCGGATGTCGGGATGTCCGCGCAGCACGTCCACGAACGCGTCTGCGTCCTCCAGAATGATGAAGTCGGTCTGGATGTGGAACCGGGTGATGTTGTGGTGCAGCACGACCACCACCGGCCGGTCGGCGGCCTCGCGGAGCTGCGCGCCCAGCCAGTCCAGCTGCGTCGCGGAAAGGCGGCCGGAGCCGGCCAGGTCGGGGTCCGAACTGTCGAGGATCACGATCCTGTGGCCCTCGGCGTCGATCACGTGATCCAGCTGGCCCGTCGGGCCGGCGAGATCCTGTCCGAAGACCTCCAGGAACGTCGGCCGGTGATCGTGGTTGCCAAGCGTCAGGTAGGTGGGAAGGGCGAGACGCTCCAGCGCGGTCTTGAGACGCTCATAGGCCGCGGCTTCGCCGTGATCGGCGAGATCCCCGGCGCAGATCACGAAGGCGGCGTCGTCATGGCGCGCGTTCACGTGATCGATCGCCAGGTTCAGCCGGTCGAGCGTGTCCAGCCCGTGGCTCAGCCGACCCTCCGGAACGATGTGCAGATCGGAGAGGATTATGAACTTGAGCATGTCTTGGTCCCTGGTCGCGACGCCATCGACCGGTCGCCGAGGCGCTGCGGTTATCGCGTGAGGACCCGCGACGGGCCAAGTTCCCATCGGGCGCGTTGCACAAAATTCATGAATCAGCCAAAGGCCAGACCGAGCGTGCGCCTCGCGCCGGCGTCAAATTTACTTCGCAAAAGTGAATCGCACGCCGGGCTTGTTTGCGAATGCTCGTGAAGAAACCATCACGGAGTTCCCGGATACTCGGCGCATCAAACGAGGTGCGCGCATGGCCGAAGTTCGCTTGCGGGACGTCCGGAAGACCTTCGGAGAGGTCGACGTCCTGAAATCCGTCTCGCTGGACGTCCGGAACGGCGAGTTCCTGACGCTGATCGGGGCCTCCGGCTGCGGCAAGTCCACCCTGCTGCGGGTGATCGCCGGGCTCGAAGCCCAGACCGGCGGCTCGGTCGAGATCGGCGGCCGGGCGGTGGACCATCTGCGGCCCAAGGACCGGGGCATCGCGATGGTGTTCCAGTCCTACGCGCTCTACCCGCACATGACGGTCGCCCAGAACATGGCGACGCCGCTGGAGATCGACCGGCTCTGGCTGGCCGAGCGGCTGCCGCTGCTGCGGCGCCTCTCGCCCCGGCGCAAAGCGCTCAAGGGCGGCATCGACGCCGACGTGCGGCGCACGGCCGAACAGCTGAAGATCGAGCCTCTGCTGGATCGGCGGCCCTCGCAGCTTTCCGGCGGGCAGCGGCAGCGCGTGGCGCTGGGCCGGGCGATGGTGCGCCAGCCGAACGTGTTCCTGATGGACGAGCCGCTGTCGAACCTCGACGCCTCGCTGCGCGTTCACATGCGGCGGGAACTGGCGGCCCTGCATGCCGAGCTGGGCGCGACCTTCGTCTACGTGACCCATGACCAGGTCGAGGCGATGACCATGTCGGACCGCGTCGCGCTGATGGAGGCGGGCGAGGTGCTGCAGGTGGGCCCGCCCGACGAGCTCTACCAGCGCCCGGCGAACACCCGCGTCGCGGCGTTCCTCGGCAGCCCCAGGATCAACCTGCTGGACGCCGATGTCGACGCGACGGGGCGGCTGAGCCTTTTCGGTCTGCCGCTGGGCATGACGGGCGAGCAAGGCTCGATCCTCGGGCTGCGGCCGGAGGCGATCGCGCTCGCCGCGCCGGGGACGCCGGGATCGGTGGCGGGCCGCGTGGCGTCGAGCGAGGACCTGGGACATGAGACGGTGCTCGATCTGCAGGCGGCCGACTGGCGGCTGACGCTGCGCGCGCCGGCCCAGACGATGGCGGCGGCGCGGGCCGAGGGGTGGCTGGGCGACGAGGTCTCGGTCGTCTTCGACCGCACCAAGCTGCTGGTCTTCGACGCCTCGAGCCGTCGGGTGGAGACGGAGGCCCGGGGGGCCGCCGCGGCCCTGGCGGTGGCGGAATGAACGTCGGCGCCCCGACGACCGCCCCGACGGCCGCCCCGGCCTCGGCCCTGGGCGGCGTCGCGCGGCAGGAGCTGGCGCAGGCGCGCTTCGGCTACGCCTTCGCCCTGCCGGCGATGCTGTTGATGCTGGGCATCATCATCGGGCCGAGCCTGGTGGTCGTCGCCATCAGCCTGACCGACTACGAGCTCGGCGTGATCGATTGGCGCTGGATCGGCCTGGCGAACTACGAGGAGATGCTGAACGACCGCAAGTTCTGGCGGTCCATCTCCAACACCTTCACCTACGTGGCGATCCTGGTGCCGTCGGCGGTGCTGCTCGGCCTCGCCGTGGCGATCATGGTGCATGCGCGGACGCGGACCAAGCGCCTCTACGAAGTGATCTACTTTCTGCCGGTCACCACGACGCTGGTGGCCATGGCGCTCGTCTGGAACTTCGTGCTGCACTCCAAGATCGGGCCGGTGAACGCGCTGCTGGTCGCGATGGGGTTCGAACCCATCGCCTTCTTCTCCGACCGCGACGTGGTGCTGTGGTCGCTGGCGCTGATCGCGCTGTGGCAGCTGATCGGCTTCAACATGATCCTCTTCATCGCCGGCCTCTCGGCGATCCCGCAGGACCTTTACGACGCCGCGGCGGTCGACGGGGCCGACGGCTGGCTCGACAAGTTCGTGCGCGTCACCTGGCCGATGCTGGGGCCGACGACGATGTTCGTCGTGGTCACCACCTCGATCACCGCCTTCAAGGTCTTCGACACCATCGCGGTGCTGACCGATGGCGGGCCGCGCGGGGCGTCGGAGGTGCTGCTGTTCTCCATCTACCTCGAAGGCTTCGAGTACTTCCGGATGGGCTACGCCTCGGCCCTCACGGTCGCGTTCCTGACCTTCATCCTCCTCTTCTCGCTGGTTCAGGCCTGGGTGATCGACCGCAATGTCCACTATCGCTGAGCCCTACGCCGCGCCCGCGCCGGCGCGCGAGACCCTGTCGGTCGCCCTGCACCGGCTGGGGCGCTACGGGCGGCTGGCGCTGACCCATGCGATCCTGCTGTCGGGCGTGGTGTTCATCCTGACGCCCATCGTCTGGATGCTGCTGACCTCGATGAAGCCGGGCAACGAGATCTTCTCGGCCGGGCTCGACGTGCTGCCCAAGAACCCGCAGCCGGTGGAGAACTACACCTACGCGCTGACCTCGATCCCGCTGCTGCGCATGATGCTCAACGGCGCGATCGTCTGCGGCGGCATCCTGATCGTGCAGCTGCTGACCTCGATCCCCTGCGCGTATGCGCTGGCCAAGATCAGGTTCCGCGCGGCGCCGGCGGTCTTCGCGATGGTGCTGCTGGGCCTGTGCATCCCGATCCAGGCGCCGGCGCTGCCGCTTTATCTGGCGCTGGCGAATCTGGGGCTGCTGAACACCTACGTCTCGCTGATGCTGCCCTTCTTCCTGTCGGTCTTCGCGATCTTCCTCTTTCGGCAGTTCTTCAAGAGCTTTCCCGACGAGATCATCCAGGCCGCCCGCGTCGACGGGATGAGCGAGTTCGAGATCGTCTGGCGCGTGGTCACGCCCGCCGCCTGGCCGGCCATCGCGGCCTTCTCGATTTTCTCCATCACGGCCCATTGGAACGACCTCTACTGGCCGCTGATCGTCGTCTCCAAGGACAGTCTCGCGACGCCGCCGCTGGGCGTCGCGTTCTTCTTCGATCCGGAATCCGGCACGGATTTCGGCTCGTTGATGGCCGCCGCCGCGGTCATCTCCGCCCCGCTGGTGATCGCGTTCCTCGCGGCGCAGCGGCAATTCATCCAGGGCATCACCATGACGGGCGTCAAGTGAGCCTCGGGCCTTCGCGCAGGGAGACACCTATGAATCGCCTCATCGCCGCCGCCGTCGCGGCCCTCATCGCCGGCCCCGCCGCCGCGCAGGAGAAGATCGAGCTCGAGGTCTTCCACGCCTGGGCCGGACACGCGCGCTTCCACAAGCCGATCGCCGAGGCCTTCATGGCCGAGAACCCCGACGTCGCGGTCACCTTCCGCGCGCCGGGCGCCGATTATGGCGTGGCCCACCTGGCCGTTCTGCGCGGCTCGATCTCCGGCGACATGCCCGACATCTTCCATTCGGGCCTGAACCTGGTGGCGCCCCTCGGGCGGATCCTGTCGGCCCGCGGCGCGATCCTGCCGCTCGACGATCTGATCGCCGCCGAGGGCGAGGGCTGGGTCGAGGAGAACTTCGAGCCCAACATCCTCGCCATCGGCGCGGTGGACGGCGTGCAGTACGGCATGCCCTTCAACGCCTCGACGCCCATCGTCCACTACAACGCCACGCTGATCCGCGAGGCCGGCGGCGACCCTGCGGACCTGCCGACCAATTGGGACGACCTCATCGCGCTGGCCGGCAAGATCAGCGCCCTGGGCGACGACGTCTACGGCATGTCCTACGACCTGCATGATTTCTGGGACGATTGGCTCTTCCAGGCGATCATCAAGCAGCAGGGCGGCACGATGATGAACGCCGACGAGACCACGGTCGCCTGGAACAACGAGATCGGCGAGCGCGCCGTGGACCTCGCCGTTCGCTTCGTCGAGGAGGGCGGCATGCCGCTGATCTCGAAGGAGGAGAGCTCCACCCTCTTCTGCTCGGGCAAGAAGGGCATGCACTTCACCTCCACCGCCGGCGTGCGCGGCTTCGGCGACTGCTCGGACGGCAACTTCGAGTACGTCACCGGCGTCTACCCGGTCGAGAACGCACAGACGGGCGGCATCGCCACCGGCGGCAACGCGGCGGTGATCCTGTCGTCGGACCCGGCCAAGCAGGCCGCCGCCTGGCGCTACCTGAAGTTCATCTCCGGTCCCAAGGCGCAGGAGATGGCGGTGCTGGCGACCGGCTACATGCCGACCAACAAGCTCGCCACCGGGCCCGACTACCTCGGCGACTTCTACACGCAGAACCCCAACTGGCAGACCTCCATCGACCAGATCGGCCGCGCGCAGCCCTACTACGGCTACCCCGGCACCAACGGCGTGAAGATCGGCCGCGTGCAGATGGAGATCTTCGGCGAGCTGATGGCCGGCGAGATCTCCAAGCAAGAGGCGCTCGAGGCCCTGGTCGAAGAGACCGAGGCCCTGCTGCCCCCGCCGAGCTGACCCCATCCCCGCCGGCGTCCCCCCGGGGGCGCCGGCCCCCTTCGCCCCACCCAAAACAGGGAGAGACCCCATGAAGGCGCTTCTCGCCACCACCACCCTCGCCGCGCTGCTGATCGGCGCCGCGGCCTCCGCGCAGGAGAAGATCGAGCTCGAGGTGTTCCACGCCTGGGCCGGCCACCAGCGCTTCCACAAGCCCATCGCCGAGGCCTTCATGGAGGCCAATCCCGACGTGCAGATCGAGTTCCGCGCGCCGGGCGCCGACTACGGCGCGGCGCATCTCTCCGTGCTGCGCGGCTCGCTCGCCGACGACATGCCCGACGTCTACTACTCCGGCTACCACCTGCTGCCCCCGGCGGCCCGCATCCTGTCGCAGCGCGGCGTGATCGTTCCCCTCGACGACTTCATCGCGGCCGAGGGCGAGGGCTGGATCGAAGAGAACTACGCCCCGAACGTCATCTCGCTGGGCGCGGTGGACGGCGTGCAGTACGCCATGCCCTTCAACGCCTCCACCCCGATCGTCCACTACAACGCCGATCTGATCCGCGCCGTCGGCGGCGACCCGGAGAATCTGCCCACCAACTGGGACGACATGATCGCGCTGGCCGGCAAGATCGCCGCGCTGAACGACGAGACCTTCGGCATGTCCTACGACGTGCATGATTTCTGGGACGACTGGCTGTTCCAGGGCCTCATCAAGCAGCAGGGCGGCACGATGATGAACGCGGACGAGACCGCGGTCGCCTGGAACAACGAGATCGGCCTGAACGCGATGAAGCTCGCCAAGCGCTTCGTCGACGAAGGCGGCATGCCGCTGATCACCAAGGAGGAGAGCGTCACGCTCTTCTGCGCGGGCCTCAAGGGCATCCACTTCACCTCGACCGCCTCGGTGCGCCGCTTCGGCGAGTGCTCGGAGGGCAATTTCGAGTACGTCACGGGCGTCTACCCGGTCTCCAACACCGAAACGGGCGGCGTTCCGACGGGCGGCAACGCGGCGATGATCCTGACCGACGACCCGGCCAAGCAGGAAGCCGCCTGGCGCTTCGCCAAGTTCGTCTCGGGCCCCAAGGGCCAGGAGATCGCGGTGCTCGGCTCGGGCTACATGCCGACCAACAAGCTGGCGGTCGGGGACGAGTATCTGGGCGACCACTACGAGAAGTTCCCGAACTGGACCACGTCGCTCGATCAGATCGACCGCGCCCAGACCTGGTACGGCTATCCGGGCACCAACAGCGTCAAGATCGGCCGCGTGCAGATGGAGATCTTCGCCGAGCTGATGAACGGCGAGATCTCGCCCGAAGAGGCGCTGGAGGCGATGGTCGAAGAGACCGAGTCTCTCCTGCCCCCGCCGAGCTGATCGGCTGAACGGCGTCGAGCCGCCGTCACGGCGGCTCGACTCCCCGCCCCGCGGGTCGAGGGCGGGGGCCGAGGCCGGACGTCAGACCTCGAAATTGACGCAGTCCGCGCGGAACACGGTCACGGCCACCTCGACGACCACGCCGTCTTCGTCATGGTTCACGCCGGTGCTCACCAGAACCGGCTGGCTCCGCGGCAGCGAGATCATGTGCGCCTCATGCGCCGTGGGCATGCGCGCCTCGATGCGGGTCCTGATCCTGCGGCAGTTCTCGATGCCGAGCCGCGCCAGCGCCTTCGTCACGCTCCGGGTCTCGCGCAGCTCCTCCAGGATGCCCGGCAGCCGCTCGG
>JBCBYE010000375.1:0-4848 GCA_039816075.1 Pseudomonadota bacterium
CGCCCGCCGCGGGGCGCCTCCGCTTGACGCGGCGCGGCCCGCCCGCCACGCTTTTTCCCGAAGGATTTCAACCCGAGGGCCGCGTTTGACCATCCGATCAGCCATCCGCGGCGCCCAGACGCTCGCACGCCTTCGCCGCCCGGCGCTGGAACGGACCGCCAAAGCCCTCTCCGCCGCGCATCTCTGGGCCACCGAGCTCGCCGTCCCCTTCGTGGGCCGCAACTACCTCTGGCTCGTCTTCGGCGCCGGCGGCGCCCTCGCCGCGATCTTCTACGGCGCCGTCGCGCTCTCCATCCTCGGCGGCGTCGCCGACCTCGCCGTCCGCGTCGCCTCCACCGCCGGGGCCGGGAACGCCGAAACCGTCTGGCGCCTCTCCCTCGCCCTCGGCGCGCTGCTCGCCGCGCTCGCCGCCGTCGCCGCGATCCCCTTTCAGCTGATCAAGACCTGGGTGAACGAGCGCGCGACCGCCTCCACCGAGCAGGCCGCCCTCACCGCCCGCATCACAGAGGCGGTCAAGATGCTGGGCGAAACCCGCACCGTGAAGGTCCGTCGCCGCCTTTCCGCCTGGTACTCGCCCGAGCGCGCCGTCGACCCCAAAACAGAGTTCCGCGTGCGCCTCCTCTACGAGTACGAGGGCGAGGGCCCGCCCCTGCCGCCCTGGCACCAACGCGCCGACCCCGCGCCCGAGGCCGTCGCCGCCGCCCTCGACGCCGCGCTCGCCTCGACGCCGCCAGGCGGCATGTTCGCGCCCGATCAACGCCAGCCGCGCGAGGACGAGGCGCAGGTCGCCGCCGATCGCCTCGCCGCCGCTCAACCTCCCCCTATCGCAAACGAAACCTTTATCGAAGCAGAGGAAACCCGCCCCAACATCGAGGTTCGGCTCGGCGCGCTCTTCGCGCTGGAGCGTTTGTCCCAGGACAGCCGCCGCGATCACATCTCGCTGATGGAGACCCTCTGCGCCTACCTGCGCGAGAACTCTCCCGCCGACGCCGCCCCCGGCCTGGGCCTGCCCGATTGGCGCGGCCGGACAGAGGGGGAGGACGATGCCTCGGTCGCTGAACGTCGCCGCGCCCGTTTCGGAGTCTTCCAATCGGATGCGCAGGCCTGCAGGCGCGCCGGCGCCCTACCCGAACCGCGGGCGGACCTTCAGACCGGCGCCACCATCCTCGGCCGTCGCCCGGTCCGCCGCATCTGGTGGGAACGGCGTGCCCGACCTCCCTACGCCCTCGACCTGCGCGCCACCGCCTTGCAGCGGGTGGATTTCCAAGATCTGGACCTTTCACAGGCACTCCTGAACACGACACGACTGGAGGGGGCGAACCTCAGCGGGGCGCTGATGAAGGGGGCGAACCTCATCGGGGCGCGAATGGAGGGGGCGGACCTCAGCAAGGCGCGGATGGAGGGGGCGGACCTCAGCGAGGCGCGGATGGAGGGGGCGGACCTCCGCGGGGCGCGGATGAAGGGGGCGGACCTCTTCAGGGCGCGGATGGAGGGGGCGGACCTCAGCAAGGCGCGGATGGAGGGGGCGAACCTCAGCAGGGCGCGGATGGAGGGGGCGAACCTCAGCAGGGCGCGGATGGAGGGGGCGGACCTCTTCCTGGCGCGGATGGAGGGGGCGGACCTCCGCGACGCGCGGATGGAGGGGGCGTTGTTTTGGCCGGACTCCATCAAATCCACGGATCTGAGAGCCGCATCAAGCCGCGGCTCGGCTCTCAGATCTGTGGATTTTGCCGAAGCATCGCGTATCGAGCCCGACTTCGCGGTGAACGCCTTCGGCGACGGCTCCGTCACCCTGCCGACCACAGGCGACTGGGCCGGCCTGACGCCGGGCGAAGGCCGCCTCGCCCATTGGCGCAAGGAGGTGCTCGACGCCGACGCCTTCAACGAAGCGTGGCGCGACTGGCGACGCGCCGAAAGGCTGCCCTGGCCGCCGCCCGGGCAAGCGCTCGAACGGCTGTCGCGCTACGAGTAGCACGCGCCGCCTCGCGCCGCGCCGACGGAACCGCAGCCCCGGCAACGAATTGACCCCGCCCCGCCCGGCGCCGCACGCTCCGCACATGCCCCGCCGCCCCCTCTACCAGCGCCGCGCCCCCGCCGCACCGCGCCCCTCCCGCGCCCAGGCCGACGCCGCCGCGCGCGAAAAGGGTTTCGAGGACGCGCTCGCCCGCATCGCAAAACTCTCCGCCCTCGCGCGGGCCAACTGGCTGGCGCTGCTCGCCTATCTACTGTTCACCGGCGTCATCCTGCTGGGCGTCGAGGACAAGGATTTCTTCCTGCCCTCCGCCGAAACGCGCCTGCCCCTCGTCAACGTCGCCATTCCCACCACCAGCTTCTTCGTCTTCGCCCCGCTGCTCGCCGCCGCCCTCTACGTCTACCTGCACCTGCAGCTCCTCAAGCTGTGGGAGGCGCTGCACGACGCCCTGCGCCAGGGCGAGGCGGAGCGGCTGGCCGAGCGCGCCTGGCCCTGGCTGGTCAACGATCTCGCCGCGCTGATGGCCGCGCCCCGGGGGCCGCGTCGGCCGCTGGCCCGGCTCTCGGCCGCCGTCACCTGGGCGCTGGTCTGGGTCTTCGGCCCGCTGGTCATCGGCTACGCCTGGGCCCGCTCCGCCCCCGCGCATCTGGAGCTGCTGACCCTGGGCGCCGCCCTGTGCCTGATGGCGGCGCTGCATGCGGGCTTCGTCAGCTGGTGGACGCTGACCGGGCGGCTCCGGCGGGACGAGGCGCGCCCGCGCCTGTGGACCCCCGCGCGTCTGGCGGCGGCCCTGCCGGCGGCTCTGGCGCTGCTGATCGTCAGCTGGACGCGCACCGAGGGCGGCTTCGACGGCTACGCCCACGCCCTGATCCGCGGCTACGAGCAGGCCCTGCAGACCGAGGTGGCGTTCCCCGAGGGCTCCTACCCCGCCGATTGCCGCGCCTCGGACCGGGTGCGCGCCTGGCAGATCGACTGCTGGGTGCAGGCCAACATCCTGACCGAAGCCGATCTGCGGGTGGACCGCCTGCCCTTCCGCCTGCACCGCCTGGTCAACCTGGCGCGGGCCGACCTGCGCGGCGTGGATTTCGGCGGCCGCCCCGCGGGCTGGCGGCCGCACGAGGTGACGCAGGCGCGCTTTCGCGAGGCATGGTGCCGTCGCCAGGGCCTGCCCCTGGACGCCTGCGGCAGCGCCGATCCGACCGAGGCGCCGCCCCCCGCCCAGGCCCGCGCCCGCGCCGCCTGGTGCGAAGCGCGCGGCCATGCGGTCGCGCCCGCCCCCGCAAACGCCCCCGGCGACGCTCCCGCGAACGCCCCCGCGAACGCCCCCGACGCGACCCCCCGCCTCGACGCCCCCGCCTGCGCCGCCGCCTTCCTGCAGCTCGAAGCGCTCTTCTCCCGCGAATGGAAGGCCGAGCGCTCCGCCCAGACCAGCGCCCTCGCGCCCACGCCGCTGGCGGGCCGAGACCTGCGCCGCGCCGACCTGCGCGGGGCCTGGCTCGCCGGGGCCGACCTGACCCGCGCGCGCCTGCAGAACGCCGACCTCTCCTTCGCCGTGCTGGAGGAGGCGCAGCTGCTCGGCGCCCGGCTCGACGGGGCGCGGCTGAGGCGGGCGCGCCTCTCCAACGCCTCCCTGCGCCAGGCCCGGCTCGACCGGGCCGACCTCACCTTCGCCCGGCTCGACGGCGCCGCCCTGCGCACCGCGCGGCTGGACGGCGCCGCCGCCGTGGCCGCCCGGTTCGTGGAGGCGGACCTGCGCTGGGCCGTATTCACCGGAGCGGACCTGAGCGATGCGCGCATGGACAGCTCCTCCCTGCGCGGCGCGGCGGCGGACTGGGCGGCGCCTCCGGCCTCCATCGGCATGGGCGCCTCGCTGATGGACATGGATTTTTCCGGCGCCGCCCTGCCGCAGGACTTCTTCGACGGCGCCTATGGCGACGCCTCCGTGCGCCTGCCGCCGGGCGTGGCGCGGCCCGACGGATGGGCCGAGGCGCCGCTGTCGATGCGGGGCTTCTTCTCGCGCTGGCGCGGCGCGCGGGCGGCCGAGGGCCTGCCCTGGCCCCCCCGGGGCCGCGGCCTGCAGTTCTACGAGGCGCAGGACCATCCGCCCACGCCCCCCGGCACGCCCGTGCGCGACGACGAACGCGCCCGAGGCCCCCGCCGCGCCGCCAACTGATCTTTTTTCTTGGCCGCCAGCCCCCCGGCAAGAGCGTCCGCCTTGACGCCCGGCGGCGCGCGCCCGCAGGCTGAACGCCCAAGCGTTTGAAGGCCCGTCCCATTGCCCGACCCCGACCGCTCCCCCCGCCGCAAGCTTCCCGATCTCGTGACCTACGGCTTGGCTCCCGTGCTGGGGGCACTGGCGTTGTTGCTTACCGTTCTCACGCTCGGCGGCGTTTTCGAGGCGCTCGAGCGCTTGGGTGAGCCGTTCACCGAGAACGAGGAAGCGCCCTCAGCCGTCCTGCGCAATCTCTCATTCCTTCTCGCCGGCCTCGTAGGCGTGGGCTTCGCTATCTGGCGCGGTTGGATCGCACAGCGGCAGGCGGAGGCGGCGGCCGAGCAGGTGCTGGCGGCACAAGAACAAGTGAAGATCGCCACCAACAACAACCGCACCGCCCGCCTGACCGAGGCGGTGAACCAGCTCGGCGCCGACAAGACGGTGAAGGTGGTGGTGGACGGCCCCGACGGCGCGAAGATCACCGAGGAGCGCACCGAGCCCAACCTAGAAGTCCGCCTCGGCGGCCTCTACGCCCTCGAACGCCTCTCCAAGGACAGCGAGGAGGACCACATCACCGTGATGGAAATCCTCTGCGCTTACGTGCGGGAGAACGCCAGGGGCGCCGACCTGCCGTCGCTGGTTCCAGACCTCGAGGATCTGCCCG
>JBCBYE010000552.1:0-3346 GCA_039816075.1 Pseudomonadota bacterium
CGCCGCGGTTGACGCCGCGCCCGCCATCGGTCTTGCTTGCATGCAAGCGAACCGAGGCGAGGGACGACGACGTGGCGGGCGGCATCATCGGCATCGACGTGGGCGGCACCTTCACCGATCTGGTGCAGCTCGACCCCGTCACGGGCGCCATCCGGCTGGCCAAGACCCCTACCACGCCTGAAAATCAGGCCTTCGGCGTGCTGGCGGCGCTGGACCAGGCGGGGGCGGACCTGCCGTCGGTCGACCTGATCGTGCATGGCACCACCACCACCACCAACGCGCTGCTGGAACGCAAGCTCGCCCGCACCGGCCTCATCACCACCCGGGGCTTCCGCGACGTGCTGGAGCTGGGCCGCCGAACCCGGCCGCAGCCCTACGGCATGAAAGGCGTCTTCACCCCCGTGATCCCGCGCGACCTGCGCCTGGAAGTGCCGGAGCGCATGGACGCCCAGGGCCGCGCGCTGACGCCGCTGGACGAGGACGCCGTGCGCGCCGCGGCACGGCGGCTGGCGGAGGCGGGGTGCGAGGCGTTGGTCGTGCATTTCCTGCACGCCTACGCCAACCCCGCCCACGAACGCCGCGCGGCGGAGATCGCGTCCGAGATCTTCGCCGCCGAGGCCGTCACCGCCGGTCATGCCCTTCTGTCGGAGACGCGGGAGTTCGAACGCGGCGTGACGGCGGCCGTGAACGCCTCCGTCCAGCCGCTGCTGGAACGCTATGTGTCGCGCCTGCGCGAGGAGCTGTCCGGCCGCGGCTATGGCGGCGACGTGCTGGTGATGAACGGCAACGGCGGCATGGTCTCGTCGCGTCTGGTGTCGCGCGAGGCGGCCAAGACCGTGATGTCCGGCCCCGCCTCGGGCGTCATGGCCGCAGCCTATACCGGACGGCGGATCGAGGAGCTGAACCTGATCACCTACGACATGGGCGGCACGTCCACCGACGTGGCGCTGGTCAAGGGCGGTCATCCGCCGGTCTCCAACGAGATCGAGCTGGAATACGCCATGCCGATCCACGTGCCGATGGTCGACGTGCGCACGGTCGGGGCCGGCGGCGGCTCCATCGCGCGGATCGACGCCTCGGGCCTGCTGGAGGTGGGGCCGCAGAGCGCCGGCGCCCGGCCCGGGCCCATCTGCTTCGGCCGGGGCGGCGAGCGGCCGACGATCTCCGACGCCAACCTGCTGCTGGGTCGGCTGAACCCCGCGCGGCTGACGGCGGTGGACGGCGACGCCGCGTCGGACCGGGTGCGCGAGATCTTCGAGCGCGAGCTGGGCGATCCCCTGGGCCTGTCGGCGTCCGAGGCCGCGCAGGCCGTGGTGCGCGTGGCCAACGCCAAGATGGCGGGCGCGATCCGCATGGTCTCGCTCTCGCTGGGGGCCGACCCGCGGGACTACGCGCTGTTCGCCTTCGGGGGCGCGGGGCCGCTGCACGCCGCCGCCCTGGCGCGCGAATTGGGGGTGCCGCGCGTGCTGGTCCCTGCGCGCCCCGGTCTGACCAACGCGCTGGGCTGCGTGGTCGCCGACCTGCGCCACGACTACGTGCGCACGGTGAACCTGCCGCTGGAGGGCGGCGACATGGACCGGATCCGCGCCGTCTTCGCCGAGCAATGCGCCCTGGGCGAGGCGGCGCTGGCGCGCGAGACGGCGCCGATCCGCGGCATCCGCCGCATCTTCAGCGCCGACATGCAGTTCATGGGGCAAAGCCACGTGGTGCGGGTGCCGCTGGACGACGGCGCGCCGGACCGGGACACGCTGCGCCGCCGGTTCGAGGCCGTGTACTGGGAGCGCTTCAAGGTCGAGCTGAGCGAGATCCGCGCGCGGGTGGTGAACCTCAACGTCTCGGTCATCGGCGACCGCGATCCTGTGGACCTGTCGGGCCTGATCGACCCCGCCGGCCGCGCGGCCCGGGCGGCGCCGGAGGGCGCGCGCCAGGTGCTGTTCGACGACGGCTGGGCGGAGGCGCCGGTCTACCGGCGCGCCGCGCTGCCGGCGGACGTCTCGCTGACCGGCCCGGCGGTGATCGAACAGCGCGACGCCACCCTGCTGGTGCCCCCGGGCGACCGGGTGGAGGGCGCGGCGGACGGCAACCTGATCCTGCATGTGGGAGGCGGCGCATGAGCCCGACCCTCGACCCCATCACGTTGTCGGTCATCCAGGCGGGCCTGCAGCAGGTCTGCGACGAGATGGACCTCAGCTTCACCCGCGCCGCCTTCTCGCCCATCATCGCCGAGGCCAACGATCGCGCCGACGGCATCTATGCGGCCGAGGACGGATCGCTGATCGCCCAGGGCCTCGGCGGGCTGCCGGTGTTCGTGGGGGCGATGCAGGCCTCCACCCGCACGCTGATCGAGATGATCGGCCGGGGCGCCGTCGCGGCGCCGCGGCCGAACGACATATATATCGTGAACGACCCCTATCTGGGCGGCACGCACCTGATGGACGTGCGCTTCGCCCGGCCGTTCTATCGGGGCGGAGAGATCTTCTGCTGGCTGTCCAATACCGGCCACTGGCCCGATACCGGCGGCGCGGTGCCCGGCGGCTTTTCGGCCTCCGCCACGGCGGTGGAGCAGGAGGGGCTGCGCCTGCCGCCCGTGCGCCTGTTCAAGGAAGGCGTGCTGGATCAGGAGATCTATTCGATCATCTGCTCCAACATCCGCGTCGCCGATCAGCGCATCGGCGACGTCAAGGCGCAGGCCGCGGCGCTGATGGTGGGCGAGGACCGACTGAACGCCCTGCTGGACCGCTACGGCGACGACGTGGTGCGCGAGGCCATCGCCGAGCTGCGTCGCCGCGCCTCCGACCGCATGCGCGCGCTGATCGACGAGATCCCGGACGGGACCTACCGCGCCGAGGCCTGGATCGACAGCGACGGGGTGGTGAACGCGCCGCTCGCCGTGCGCCTCAGCCTGCTCAAAACGCCGGGAAGGTTGCGCTTCGACTTCTCCGACAGCAGCCCGCCCTGCCTGGGGCCGATGAATTCGGTGATCGCGACGACCCGGTCCGCGGTCTACCTGGCCGTACGCCACATCTTTCCCGAGGCCCCGCTGAGCGCCGGCGCCTTCGAGCCGCTGGAGGTGCCGACGCCCGAGGGCACGTTCCTGGATGCCCGCTATCCCCGCCCCGTGTCCGGATGCGCGGCGGAGACGAGCCAGCGCGTCGCCGAAGCGGTGTTTTCGGCGTTGGTGGAGGCGTTGCCGGACCGCGTCGCCGCCTCCCCCGCCGGCACGTCCGGCAACTTCGCGCTCGGCGGGCACGATCCGGAGGCGGGGCGCGACTATGTGATGTATCAGCTGTCGGGCGGCGGCTATGGCGGCAATGCGGATCATGACGGGCTGGCCAACGGCTGCTCC
>JBCBYE010000045.1:0-13025 GCA_039816075.1 Pseudomonadota bacterium
AGGCGCGCCGCGTCCCGCTCGGGGATCATCGCATCGCCCCCGGGCGGCCCGGCCAGCCCCGCCGCGGCCAGCAGGCCCTCGGCCGCCCCGCGCCCGGCCCGCGCCTCGATCACCGGCAGCAGCTGCAGCACCGCGTTGGGCCCGATCCGCGCCGCGCCCACGCCCGCGCCCGCCCAAGCCCCAGCTCCAGCCCCCGCCCCGGCCGCTTCCGCAGCCGCCGCGCCGCTCTCAGCCATCTTCCATCTGTCGGTCGCCGCCGCCGCAGGCCTTGGCCGCCGCCCCGCTCGGCATCACGACCCCGTCGCCCGGCCCGGCCGCGCCGCCGCGCTCCTCCGCCCGGGCCTTCATCTGCCCGCGCACCGCCTCGCGCCGCTCCGCCGCGCGGGCCGCGCGGTCGGCCGCCGCCTCCCAATCCTCCAGCTGCGCCTCGGCCAGGCGCCGCGTCTCGTCGAACTGAAAATCCACCGAGCGCTTGGTCTGGGGCCCCCAGTATCCCGCCTTGCCCAGATCGTAGAACGTCCGCTGAAACCCCGCCCGCAGGAAGGCGTAAAGGCAGCCCAGCAGGTAGCGCCGCCGAAACCCCGTGCCGCGCCACGGGTAATGGAACAACGCCTTGCGCATGTAGAAGCGGCGATAGTTCTTCATCACCCCGTCCAGCAGCTCGCCGCGCTCCAGCGCCGCGGGCTTCATGATCGGCGTCACGAAGTTGTACTTGGAAAAATCGAAGATCTCGACCTGGTCCTTCAGCTCCTGAAACAGCGGCGTGAAGGGCCAGGGCGTGTACATCGACCAGTTCGCCAGGTCCGGCTGCCAGTCCCAGGCCATGCGGAACGTCTCTTCCAGCGTCTCCTCGGTCTCGTTGTCCAGGCCCACGATGAACTGCGCCTCGACGAAGATGTCGGCCTCGCGCAGCAGGCGGATCGCCTCCTTGTTCTCCTCGACCTTGGTCTCCTTGTTGAACCGGTCCAGCTTCAGCTGCGCCGCCGCCTCGGTGCCCAGGCTGACATGCACCAGCCCCGCCTCGCGGTAGAACGCCAGCAGGTCGCGGTCGCGGTAGATGTCGGTCACGCGGGTGTTGATGCCCCACTTCACCCGCCGCGGCAGGTCGCGGTCGATCAGCGCCTGGCAGAAGGCCACGAACTTCTTCTTGTTGATGGTCGGCTCCTCGTCCGCGAGGATGAAGAACCCGACGCCATGCCGCTCCACCAGCGTCTCGATCTCGTCGACCACGTCCTGGGGGTCGCGCACGCGGTAGTCGCGCCAGAATTTCCACTGCGAACAGAACGAACAGGTGAACGGGCAGCCCCGCGCCAGGTTCGGGATCGCCACGCGCGTGTTCAGCGGGATGTAGCGGTAGTTGTCCCAGTCCAGGATCGACCAGTCCGGCTTGATCCGGCTCAGGTCCTTGACCGTGCTCGCCGCCGGCGTCGCCACGATCTCCTCGCCGTCGCGATAGGCCAGCCCGTCGATGCGGGCGCGGTCGGCGGGCCAGCGTCCGTCGGCCACGGCCTGCATCAGGGCGGTGCAGATCTCCTCGCCCTCCCCGCGCACCACCACGTCGATCCAGGGCGCCTCGCTCAGCACCTGCTTGTACATGAAGGTCGCATGCACGCCACCGATCACCCGCACCGCCTGCGGCACGACCTCCGACGCCAGCTTCAGCACCTGCTCGGCCGCGTAGATCGACGGGGTGATCGCCGTCACGCCGATCGCGTCGGGCGCGATCTCCGCCATCCGCCGGGCCAGCGCCGCGTCGTCCGCCTGCTCGGTCATCGCATCGATGAAATGGATGTCGTCGAAGCCGGCCTGGCGCAGATGCCCCGTCAGATAGGCCACCCAGGCCGGCGACCACGTGCCGGCGATCTCGGCGCCGCCGGAATGGTAGTTGGGGTGAATGAACAGAATCCGCATGGCCGCCTCCTTTTCGTCGCTTCAAGAAGACGATTGAACTGTCAGCCCACGTTGACATAAGTCAAAAGTGCCAGGAGGCCGCAGCCCCTCCCCCGCTGCGCAGCCCCCCGGCGCTGTGAAACACTGCCCCGGGGCCCGGCCGCGCTCGGGCGGCCCGGCAGGGGATGAGCGCGCCGCCGCGCGGATGAGCGAGCCGATGGACGACGCCAAGGTCAGAAACATGGAGGAGTTCGCCGCCGTCTGCGGCATCTCGCGCCCGACGCTGTCCAAGTACTTTCAGGACCCCGGCTCCGTGCGCGCCAGCACGCGCGAGCGGATCGAGGCGGCGTTGGAGCGGCACGACTTCCGCCCCAACCTCTACGCCGTCAACCAGAACCGCCGCCACTCCAAGGCCATCGGCATCGTCGTCCCCTACCTGGCCGATCCCTTCTTCGCCGAGCTGGCGCGCAACATCGAAACCCTGGTGATCGACGCCGGCTTCCGCCCGATCCTGCTCAGCGCCCATGGCGATCCCGCGCACGAGGCCGACATCCTCGACGGCCTGCGCGATCTCAAGCCCGCCGGCGTGCTGCTGGCGCCCCTGGGCCGCGCGTCCGACCGGCGCGCGGTGGAGGCGTTCTGCGCCGCCGTGCCCACCGTCCTCTTCGACAGCAACCTCGTCGGGCAGGCCGAGGCCTTCATCGGCTCCGACAACGACCAGAGCATCGCGCTGATCGTCGATCACCTGTGCGACACGGGCGAGCCGCCGGCCTTCTTCGAAATGGCCTCCCCCGTGAACCCCAACGCCTTCAAGCGGCGCGAGGCCTACGCCGCCGCCATGGCCCGGCGCGGCCATGCGCCCATGACCCTGCAGGTCGAGGGCCGCGGCTGGGATTTCGAGGCCATCGGCCGCGCCGGCGCCCTGAAGGCGATCGAGGCGCGCGCCCTGCCCTCCGACACGATCCTTTGCAGCAACGACCGCCTCGCCGTCGGCTTCCTCTCGGCCGCCTACGAAAAAGGCCTGCGCGTGGGCGTCGGCGCGGGCTGCGCCCTGCGCGTGGCGGGCCACGACGATCACCCCTACGCGCGATTCGCCTCGCCGCGCCTGACCACCGTGTCGCAGGACTATGCCGCCATTTCGCGCGCAAGCGCCGCCGCCCTTTTGAACCTGATCGACACCGGCCGACGCGCCGGCCGACGCGAAACCACCTTGTTCGCCGGGCGTTTGGTGCGCCGCGAGTCCGCCTGAACGCAAACTTTACGCGCGCAAAAAATGTTTGACGCTTAGGCGCCCGGCGCCTAAGCGTAAGGCAACAAATATCCGACCAGGGAGGACTACGGATGACTCTTCGCACCGCGCTTCGTGCGGCCTCGGCGCTCGTCTTGCTCGCCGCGACCGGCGCCCAGGCCGAAACGCTCACCATCGCCACGGTCAACAACGGCGACATGATCCGCATGCAGGGTCTGACCGCCGACTTCACCGCCAAGACCGGCCACGAGGTCGAGTGGGTGACCCTCGAGGAAAACGTGCTGCGTCAGCGCGTGACGACCGACATCACCACCAAGGGCGGTCAGTTCGACATCATGACGATCGGCATGTACGAAACGCCGATCTGGGGCGCCAACGGCTGGCTCGTGGCCCTCGACGACCTCTCCGACGACTACGACGTGGACGACATCCTGCCCGCCATGGCCGGCGGCCTCAGCCATGACGGCACGCTCTACGCCGCGCCGTTCTACGGCGAAAGCTCCATGATCATGTACCGCACCGACCTGATGGAAGCGGCCGGCATGGACATGCCCGAGGCGCCCACCTGGTCCTTCATCCGCGAGGCCGCGGCGGCCATGACCGACCGCGACGCCGACATCAACGGCATCTGCCTGCGCGGCAAGGCGGGTTGGGGCGAGGGCGGCGCCTTCATCACCGCCATGTCCAACAGCTTCGGCGCCCGCTGGTTCGACGAGAACTGGCGCCCGCAGTTCGATCAGCCCGAATGGAAGGCGACGCTGACCTTCTTCTCCGAGATGATGAACGAAAGCGGGCCCGCCGGCTACGCCACCAACGGCTTCAACGAAAACCTCTCGCTGTTCCAGCAGGGCAAGTGCGGCATGTGGATCGACGCCACCGTGGCGGCGTCCTTCGTGACCAACCCGGACGACTCCACCGTCGCCGACAGCGTCGGCTTCGCCCTGGCGCCCGACAACGGCCTGGGCAAGCGCTCCAACTGGCTGTGGGCCTGGGCCCTGGCGATCCCCGCCGGCACCCAGAAGGAGGCCGCCGCCAAGGCCTTCGTCGAGTGGGCGACCTCCAAGTCCTACATCGAGCTGGTGGCCGAGAACGAAGGCTGGGCCAACGTCCCCCCGGGCGCGCGCACCTCGCTCTATGAAAACCCCAACTATCAGGCCGTGCCCTTCGCGGACATGACCCTGCGCTCGATCCTCTCGGCCGACCCCAACGCGCCGACCGTGCAGCCGGTGCCCTATGTGGGCGTGCAGTTCGCCGCCATCCCGGAATTCGCCGGCATCGCCTCTCAGGTGAGCCAGGAGTTCTCGGCGGTCTATGCCGGCCAGCAGACGGTCGACGAGGCCCTCGCCAAGGCGCAGGCCATCGCCACCGAAGAGATGGAGGCCGCGGGCTACTGACCCGCGCCTGACGCGGGCGGCGGCGGCGACCCCGCCGCCGCCCGCACGCCCCTCTCGACCGCGCCCCGGCTCCCGAGCCGGATCTCGAGCCCGCCCCCGACCATCCCCGCGACCGTCGCATCAGGCCCCCGCGCGCCTGAGCCCGAAGGGATACCCGCCATGGCCACACGGCAATCGCGATCCGCCGCGCGCCTGATGATGGCGCCCGCCGTGATCCTGCTTCTGGGCTGGATGCTCGCGCCGCTCATCGCCACGCTGTGGTTCTCGTTCCGCCGCTACCTGCCGCTGCGCGGGGGCGATCTGGGCTGGACCGGCTTCGACAACTACGTGCGCTTCGTCTCCTCCAGCGCCTTCTGGCCCTCGGTGCAGACCACCCTGATCATCGTCGGCGGCGTGCTCGTCATCACCGTGGCGCTGGGCGTCCTGCTCGCGCTTCTGCTGGATCAGCCGATCTGGGGCCAGGGCGTCGTGCGCATCCTCGTCATCGCGCCCTTCTTCGTCATGCCCACCGTCTCGGCGCTGGTGTGGAAGAACATGTTCATGGACCCCGTGAACGGCCTCTTCGCGCATCTGTGGCGCCTTTTCGGGGCCGAGCCGATCTCCTGGCTCTCGGACGTGCCGCTGACCTCGATCATCATGATCGTCTCGTGGCAGTGGCTGCCCTTCGCGACGCTGATCCTGCTGACCGCGGTGCAGTCGCTCGACAGCGAACAGCTCGAAGCGGCGGAGATGGACGGCGCCACGCCCCTCGCGCGCTTCGGCTACATCATCCTGCCGCATCTCAGCCGCGCGATCACCATCGTGATCCTGATCCAGACCATCTTCCTGCTGTCGATCTTCGCCGAGATCTTCGTGACCACCGGCGGCGCCTTCGGCACCCGCACGCTCACCTACCTGATCTACCAGCGCGTGCTCGAAAGCCAGAACGTCGGCCTCGGCTCCGCCGGCGGCGTCTACGCCATCATCCTCGCCAACATCGTCGCGATCTTCCTCATGCGGATCGTCGGCAAGAACCTGGATCGCTGAGGAGACCCGCAGACATGGCCCGCTCCGTCACCCCCCGGCGCAAAGCCCTGAACACCGCCCTCGCCTGGGCGATCGGCCTGCTGATCTTCTTCCCGATCCTCTGGACCATCCTGACCAGCTTCAAGACCGAGGCGGAGGCGATCGCCAGCCCGCCCATCTTCCTCGGCTTCTCCTGGACGCTGGAAAACTACGCCGTCGTGCAGGAACGCTCCGACTACATGCGCTTCCTCATCAACTCGGTCGTCATCGCCGGCGGCTCCACCCTGCTGGGCACGCTCATCGCCGTGCCCGCCGCCTGGTCCATGGCCTTCGTGCCCTCGGCGCGCACCAAGGACATCCTGCTCTGGATGCTCTCGACCAAGATGCTGCCCGCGGTCGGCGTGCTCTACCCGATCTATCTGGGCTTCATCAGCCTCGGCCTGCTCGACACCCGCATCGGCCTGGTGATCGTGCTGATGCTCATCAACCTGCCGATCATCGTATGGATGCTCTACACCTACTTCCGCGAAATCCCGGGCGAGATCCTCGAGGCCGCGCGCATGGACGGCGCCGGCCTGCGCGAAGAGATCCTCTACGTCCTCACGCCCATGGCGATCCCCGGCATCGCCTCCACCATCCTTCTGAACTTCATCCTGGCGTGGAACGAGGCGTTCTGGACCCTCAATCTGACGGCCGCCCAAGCCGCGCCGCTGACCGCCTTCATCGCCAGCTATTCCAGCCCCGAAGGGCTCTTCTACGCCAAGCTGTCGGCGGCCTCGACCATGGCCATCGCGCCGATCCTCATCCTCGGCTGGTTCAGCCAGAAGCAGCTCGTGCGCGGCCTCACCTTCGGCGCCGTCAAGTAAGGGACACACAGCCATGGGACGGATCGCGCTCGAACAGGTCGCCAAAAGCTTCGGCGAAGTCGAAGTCATCCCGCCGTTGAACCTGACCATCGAGGACGGCGAATTTTGCGTCTTCGTCGGCCCCTCCGGCTGCGGCAAGTCCACCCTGCTGCGCCTGATCGCGGGGCTCGAGGACATCTCCTCGGGGACCATCCGCATCGACGGAAACGACGCCTCGACCACGCCGCCGGCCAAGCGGGGCCTCGCGATGGTCTTCCAGTCCTACGCGCTCTACCCGCATATGAGCGTGCGCAAGAACATCGCCTTTCCCATGCGCATGGCCGGCATCCCCCAGGACGAGCAGGACCGCCGCATCGACGCCGCGGCCAAGGCGCTGAACCTGACCGACTACCTCGACCGTCGCCCCGGGCAGCTTTCGGGCGGTCAGCGCCAGCGCGTCGCCATCGGCCGCGCCATCGTGCGCGAACCGGCCGCCTTCCTCTTCGACGAGCCGCTCTCGAACCTCGACGCCGCCCTGCGCGTGGGCATGCGGCTGGAGATCTCGGAACTGCACGAGCGGCTCAAGACCACCATGATCTACGTCACCCACGATCAGGTGGAGGCCATGACCATGGCCGACAAGATCGTCGTGCTGCGCGCCGGCTGCATCGAACAGGTGGGCTCGCCGCTCGACCTCTACCGCAGCCCGCGCAACCTCTTCGTCGCCGGCTTCATCGGCTCGCCCCGCATGAACCTCATCTCCGGCCCGGAGGCCGCGCGCCACGACGCCGCGACCGTGGGCGTGCGCCCCGAACACATCGCCATCTCGGCCGAGGACGGGCCCTGGTCCGGCACGGTGCGCGTCTCCGAACATCTCGGCTCGGACACCTTCTTTCACGTGCACGACACCGGCCTCGCCGACGTGATCACCGTGCGCGCGGACGGCGAGGTGGGCTTTCGCCACGGCGACCGCGTGCGCCTGACCCCGCGCGAGGACATGATCCACCGCTTCGACGCGCAGGGCCTGCGCCTGCCATGACGCGTCTGGCCGGCAAGACCGCGCTCATCACCGGCGCGGCCCGCGGCATCGGCCTGGCCTTCGCGCAGGCCTATGCGCGCGAAGGCGCCCGCGTCGTCCTCGCCGACATCGACCTGCCGCGCGCCCAGGCCGCGGCGCAGCGGATCGGCGAGGCCGCCCTCGCCCTGCCCATGGACGTGACCGACCAGGCCTCCATCGACGCCGCCGTCGCCACCGCGATCGGCTGCCTCGGCCGCATCGACATCCTCGTCAACAACGCCGCCCTCTTCACCGCCGCGCCCCTCGTGGAGATCGACCGCGCCGACTACGCCCGCATCTTCGACGTCAACGTCGCCGGCACGCTCTTCACCATGCAGGCCGTCGCCCGGCACATGATCGAACGCGGCGGCGGCGGGCGGATCATCAACATGGCCTCCCAGGCCGGCCGGCGCGGCGAACCCCTCGTCGCCGTCTATTGCGCCTCCAAGGCCGCCGTCATCTCCCTCACCCAGTCGGCGGCGCAGAACCTGATCGCGCACCGCATCAACGTGAACGCCATCGCCCCCGGCGTGGTGGACGGCGAACACTGGGACGGCGTCGACGCCTTCTTCGCCCGCCATGAAAACAAGGCCCCCGGGCAGAAGAAGGCCGAGGTCGCCGCCGCCGTCCCCCATGGCCGCATGGGCCGCCCCGAGGATCTGACCGGCATGGCGGTCTTCCTCGCCAGCGACGAGGCCGATTACGTCGTCGCCCAATGCTACAACGTGGACGGCGGCCAATGGATGAGCTGACCGCCCCTCTCGCGCTCAGCGACGCGACGCTCGGCGCCCTGCCCGACGGCGTGACCGGCCCGCTCTACGACCGCGCCGCGCTGCGCCCCGGCATCGTCCATATCGGCGTCGGCAACTTCCACCGCGCCCACATGGCCTGGCACCTGCACCGCCTGATGCAGCAAAGCGAGGCGCTGGACTGGGCCATCCTCGGCGCCGGCGTGCGCCCGGCCGACGCCGACATGCGCGCGCGCCTTCTGGCGCAGGACGGCCTGACCACGCTGATCGAGCTGTCGCCCGACCGCGCCGCCGCCGAAATCATCGGCCCCATGGTCGATTTCCTGCCCGTGCAGCCCGACAACGCCGCGCTGATCGGCGCCATGGCCGATCCCGCCATCCGCATCGTCTCGCTGACCGTCACCGAAGGCGGCTACTACCTCGATCCGCTCTCGGGCGGCCTCGACCTCGCCCATCCGGACATTCGGGCCGACGCCGCCGCGCCGCAGGCGCCGCGCACCGCCTTCGGCGCCCTAGTCGCCGCCCTCGCCCGGCGCCGGGACGCGGGCCTCGCGCCCTTCGCCGCGCTCAGCTGCGACAACCTCCAGGGCAACGGCGACATCCTGCGCGCGGCCGTGGTCTCGCTGGCCCGCCTCTCCGATCCCGCGCTCGCCGACTGGATCGCGGCGCGGGGCGCCTTCCCCAACTCCATGGTCGACTGCATCGTGCCCGCCACGGGCCCGGCGGAACGCGCCCTCGCCCGGGCCCTCGGCCTCGCCGACGCCGCGCCCGTCACGCACGAACCCTTCCGCCAATGGGTGATCGAGGACCGCTTTCCCGCCGGCCGCCCCGCCTGGGAAAAGGTCGGCGCCGTCTTCACCGACGACGTCCACGCCTACGAGACCATGAAGCTGCGCCTGCTCAACGCCGGCCACCAGCTCCTCGCCAACGCCGGAGAGATCCTGGGCGTCGAAACCATCGCCGAGTGCATGGCCCATCCGCGCATCGGCGCCTTCTTCGACCGCGCCCTGCGGACCGAGGTGGCGCCCTTCGTGCCCGCCGTCCCCGGCATGACGCCCCAGGCCTATGTGGACCTCATCTCCGGCCGCTTCGCCAACGCCGCCGTGCGCGACACCGCCCGGCGCGTGGCCTTCGACGGCAGCGCGCGCCACACGGGCTTCGTGCACCCGTCCCTGCGCGACGCCCTCGCCGCCGGCGCGCCCCTCGACGGTCTCGCGCTGGCCGAGGCGCTTTGGGCCCGCATGTGCGCCGGCCATCGCCAGGACGGCTCCGCCATCGCGCCGAACGATCCCGCCTGGCCGGCCCTGACCGCCGCCGCCCAGGCCGCGCGGGCGGACCCCGCCGCCTGGCTCGCCCAGGCCGATCTCTACGGCGACCTGGCCCGGGCCCGGCCCTTCGCCCAGGCCTTCGACCGCTGGCTGCGCCTGATCTGGTCCGACGGCGCCGAGGCCGCCCTCGCCGCCTACGCCGACTGAACCGCCCCCGCGCCCCGCCCCGGCGGGCGCCTTGCGCCGACTGAGCGGCCCCGGCGCCCGCCCCGGCGCCTCGGCGGACGCCTCAAACCGGCGATCGCGGCCCCTCGCCCGCCTCGGCCGCCCGCGCGATCAGATCCACCCCCATCTGCGCGAACAGATCCACGTAATCCAGCAGCACCCAGTTCTCGCGGATCCGCCCCCCGTGGCAGCTGTAGAAATCCATCACCCGCAGGGTCAGGGCCCGCCCCGTGGCCGGCACGCCCAGATACGCCCCCGCATGGGTCATGGTCATCGACGGCCAGCCCGACACCGCCGCATAATCCCCATCCCCGATCCGGCAGTAATGGTTGCCCCCCGCCCGATCCGGAAACGCCGTCAGGAACGCGTCGCGGTGGTGGTCCACGAACCCCTCCCAGCGATAGGACGACCCGATCCCGCCGGGCCCGAACCACAGCATCTCGTCCGCCCAGGTCCCCTCCGGCCCCGTCTGCTCGGGCGAGCTCAGGGTCTGCGGATCATAGGCGTGCAGCGCGCCCAGCATGCGCTCCACCAGATCCAGGCTCGCCGCGCCCCGCTCCCGATGCGGCGGCAGCACGCCGTCCATGCGCTCGGGCGCGGGAAACAGCATCTCCGCCCCCAGCAGACGCGGCAGCGGCAGGCGCCCCGCCTGCCGCGCCAGGTCCACCACGTCCAGGATCAGCCGCGCCTGCGCGATCCGCCCGCCCTCCAGCCGGTGAAACTCGCCCGACCGCAGCCAGGTCAGCCGCCCGCTCGGCGGCAGCCCGGCCAACGCGCCGGTCCAGGTCCCCAGGTAATGCGTGACCGAGGCGGTCCAGCGCCCGCCCTCGGCCCGCCGGTTCTCCCCCCCGATGAAAAGCTCGTCGCGCCGCCGCCCCTGCGGCAGCGCCGCGCGCAGCGGCCGCAGCAGCCCCTCGACCACCGCCTCGCGCCCCTCCAGCCGCCCGAACGGGGCCGACACGTCCCAGACCCCGTCCCGCGTCAGCCCCTCGCGCGCGGCCGCCGACAGCTCCGCCTCCGGCGCCTCGATCAACCGGCGCAGAACCGCCCGCGCCGCCGCCCGCTCGTCATCCATCCCGACCCCTCCGAACGTCCCGTTCGAAAACACTTGCCAAACCGCGGGGCCCGGGTCCACCGTCCTTGCATACGCATGCAACGCGGCAGGGAGGCCGCCATGGCCGAGGTTCAGCTCCGCGGCGTCACCAAGCGCTGGGGCTCCTTCGTGGGGGTCCGCAGCGTCGATCTCGACATCGCCGACCGCGAATTCCTGGTCCTGCTCGGCCCCTCGGGCTGCGGCAAGACCACGACCATGCGCATGGTCGCGGGGCTCGAGGACGTGACCGAGGGCGAAATCCTCATCGGCGGCCAGGTCGTCAACCGCCTCGACCCCAAGGACCGCGACATCGCCATGGTGTTCCAGTCCTACGGCCTCTACCCCAACATGAACGTCTACGAGAACATCCGCTTCCCGCTGAAGGTCCGCAAAGTCGACCCCGCCGCCCACGACGCCCGCGTCATGCAGGCGGCCGAACGGGTGGAGCTGCTGGATTTCCTGCACCGCAAGCCGGCCGAACTCTCCGGCGGTCAGCGCCAGCGCGTCGCCCTCGCCCGCGCCATCGTGCGCGAGCCCACGGTGTTCTTGATGGACGAGCCGCTCTCCAACCTCGACGCCAAGCTGCGCGTCTCCACCCGCGCGCAGATCAAGAACCTGCAGCACGAGCTGGCCGCCACCACCATCTACGTCACCCACGACCAGATCGAGGCGATGACCCTCGCCGACCGCGTCGTGGTGATGAACCGCGGCGTGATCCAGCAGGTCGGCACGCCGACCGAGATCTACGACCGACCCGCCAACACCTTCGTCGCCGGCTTCATCGGCTCGCCCGCCATGAACCTGATGCAGGGGCGGCTGGACCGCGGCGCCTTCGTCGCCGACAACGTGCGGATCGAGGGGCTTGCCGGCCCCGACGGCCCCGTCTCCCTCGGCTTCCGCGCCGAGGATGCGCAGGTCGGCCCGGCCGAGGCGCCCGGCGCCGGCGTCCAGGCGCCGGTCTACACGGTGGAGCTGCTCGGCGACGCCACCATGGTCACCGTGCGCGCGGGCGGGGCCCTCGTCTCGGTCAAGGCCGACAAGACCCACCGCGCCCGGATCGGCGAGCCGACCTCCATCGCCGTGCCGCCCGTCGCCTGCCACCTCTTCCACCCCGAAACGGGCGCGCGCCTGGCCGCCTGACCGCCGGGCGCGCGCGGCCGCCGCCGGCGGCCCCGCCGCCCTCGCCTCAGACAGGGAGCTTTCCATGACCCTCAAGACCCTCGCCGCCGCCGGCGCGCTCTCGCTCATGGCCTCGGCCGCCGCCGCCTGCGGCTTTCAGAACGACGTTCCCGTCAAATCCCTCTCCGCCGGGTTCGAGGCGTGGAAGGCTATGACCGACGCCATGGCCGAATGCGGCTCGGTGGAGGCGGAGCTGGATCAGGAATTCCGCCTCAAGCAGCCCGCCGCCTTCGCCGCCGACCCCTCGCTCTATTCCATCGGCGGCGTCTCCAACGGCACGCTGGTCCCGCTGCTGAACGAGGGCACGATCCGCCCGCTCGACGATCTCGTCGCCGCCTACGGCGCGCAGCTCACGCCCAATCAGCTCATCAAGATCGACGGGCGGACCATGGCCGTGGCCATGATGGTCAACGCCCAGCACCTGATGTACCGCGAGGACGTCTTCGCCGATCTCGGCCTCGCCGTGCCGACCACCTACGACGAAATGCTCGCCGCGGCCGAGGCGATCCAGGCCGCCGGCGTCGTCGACTATCCCATCGGCGCCACCCTCAAGACCGGCTGGAACCTGGCCCAGGACTTCGTGAACATGTTCCTCGGCTACGGCGGAACCTTCTTCGCGGACGGCGCGCAGCCCAACATCGCCACGCCCGAGGGGCTCGCCGCGCTGGAGATGATGAAGGCGCTCACCGCCTACATGGACCCCGAATACCTCGTCTCCGACAGCACCTACGTCCAGCAGCAGTTCCAGCAGGGCAAGATCGCCATGGCCAACCTCTGGGCCTCGCGCGCCGCCGCCATGGACGACGCCGGCGAAAGCCAGGTGGTGGGCAAGGTCAAGATGGCCGGCGCGCCCCTCGGCGGCGCCGGCATCCCCGCCACCACGATCTGGTGGGACGGCATCGTGATCGCCAGGAACATCTCCGACGAGGCGGCCGAGGCCGCCTTCCGCGTCGCGATGGAGGGGATGGACCGCGAGATGGTCGAGGCCAACAACGACGCCGCCGTCTGGCTGATCGACGGCTACACGCCCGGCCCGCTCGCCGCCGGCGCCGCCGCCTCGGCCGCCGCGGG
>JBCBYE010000736.1:0-2196 GCA_039816075.1 Pseudomonadota bacterium
CATGAATGCAAGCTGGCCGCGGCGCGGTACTTCATGGCGCACCACCTGCCATTCGTGCACGCCCAAGGCAGCAGCCTGGAAAGCCTGCACCGCAGCGCGCTGGACGCGCCCGACGCCGCGCTCTCACGGCGCATCCGATCGCCCTCGCCGCGCGGCCCGCGTGCGGGCGCCCCGAGCGCCCTTCGGGCGCCGGCCCGCCCTCCAGCCTGCGCCGCGGGGCCGGGCGCCCCGTCGAGGTTCCGGCCGCCCTTCGGCGGATTCGGACTTGCCGGTGTCCGACTCGCCGGTTAATGTTAATGAACAGTTCATCGATCTGCGGTCTCCCCGCCGCGCCGAGCCGCCGCCGAACCGCCAGGAGACCGTGTTCGTGAAGACCGTCGCGCCCCCGCTCGACCATCCTCTCATCGTTCTGGCCGCCGATCTGTGGCCGCTCGCCGTCGCCATCGCCGGCGTCTGGGCCATCGGCAGCATCCGGGAGCGCATGCGCGCCAGCCGCCGTGTGGGACCGGTGGTGCTGCCGCCGCACCGCAAGGCGGCCGCCGTTTCGCCCCTGCGCCGCGGACCTCGCGCGGCGCGCCGGCCTGCCAAGGCCGCCGCGCTGGTCGGCGCCGTGGCTCCGGCGGCCGCGCGCGGCGCGCTGGCCGCGGCGCCGTCGCGAAGCGCCTCCATCTCCACCTGCCGGGTCTGCGGTCAGCCGCTGGACCTGCGCAACTCCGGGTCCGCCCCCATGTGCGCCTGCGACGGCCGTCCGGCTTAGGCCTGCTCTGCCGGCCGCCGCGGCGTCCGTCGCAGGGGGCGCCTGCGTCAGCCGAACCGACCCTCCGGCAATCCCTCCACCCGTTTCAGGAACGTGCGGGTTTCGGAGCGGATGAAGCGCTCCCGCTGCGCCAGGGCGAAGGCCTCGCGCCCCGCCTCGTCCTCGGCCAGACGCGCCCGATAGGCCTCGTAAGCCGCCAGATCGGGCGTGGCGTAGATGCCGTAGGCCAGGCTGGTGGAGCCCTCATGCGGCGCGAACCAGCCCGTCAGGTCGGCCCCGCAGCGCGGCGCGGCCAGGTTCCACAACCGTGCATATTCCTCGAACGCCGCGCGGCGCCAGGGGTCGATCTCGTATCGGATGACGGTGGTGATCATGTCAGGAGCCTTTCTGCCAGGGGGTTGATCCGACGCAGCCTTAGCGCAAGATCAGCGCGGGATGGTTCGGGGAGGGCCGAAGAATGGCGGAAGGCGTGCGCAGCGGGCCGGACGTGGCGCGGGTCGCGGCGCTGATCGGGGATCCGGCGCGCGCGGCGATGCTGTCGGCCCTGATGGACGGCGGCGCGCTGACCGCGTCGGAGCTGGCGCTGGAGGCGGGCGTGGCGCCCCCGACGGCCAGCGGGCACCTGGCCCGGCTGCGGGAGGGCGGACTGCTGGCCGAGGCCAAGCAGGGCCGCAGTCGTTACTACCGTCTGGCCGCGCCGGACGTGGCCGCGGCGCTGGAGGCGTTGATGGGCCTGGCCGCGCGCGGCCCGTCGCGGGCGCGGCCGGGGCCCAAGGACCCGGCGCTGCGCCGGGCGCGGCTCTGCTACGACCATCTGGCCGGGGAGGCGGGCGTGCGGCTCTAAGAAGCCCTTCGCGAAGCCGGCGCGGTGATCGAGGGGCCGGACGGGCCTGAGCCGACGGAGGACGGCGCGGCCCGGGCCGAAGCGCTCGGCATCGACATGGCCGCTCTGAGCCGGGGTCGCCGGAGGCTGTGCCGCGGTTGCCTCGATTGGAGCGAGCGCCGCCTGCACCTGGCCGGCGCCCTCGGCGCCGCGCTGTGGACGCAGGCCGAGGCGCGGGGATGGGCGCGGCGCGACCGCGCCGGCCGCGTCGTGCGGTTCGCGCCGGACGGCGAGGCGGAGTTGCATGCGGCCCTGGGCTTGGCGCGGGTCTGAGCCGGCCGCGTCGGGTCGACGCCGCCACGACCGACGTCGCCCCCGCCGCGCTTCAACGCCGCTCCGGCCGCGGGTCCCAGCCGCGCCCGTCGTCGCGCTCCGCCAGGGGCGGGCCCAGGCCGTCGAGCCGACCCGGCGTCTCCTCCAGACGGGGAAAGACGCCGGGCACGGCCACCTCCCCCAGCTGCGGATGCGCCACGCGCAGCACCGCGTCGCGCGCGGTCAGATGCGCATCCGCCATGGTCTCGGCCACGTCGAAGATCGGGCCGGCGGGCGTGCCGGC
>JBCBYE010000829.1:0-1741 GCA_039816075.1 Pseudomonadota bacterium
GCAATGCCGAGAGCCAGGGCGCGATCAAGACGGCCGAGACGCCTGAGGCGCTGGCCGAAGCCCTCGGCCTGCCGCCCGCAGCCCTCGCAGCAACGCTCGCCGCGATCCCGACCGACGGCGAAGACGCCTTCGGCCGCCGCTTCGGCGCGACGCCCCTCGCCGCGCCCTTCTGCGGCGTGCGCGTCACCGGCGCGCTCTTTCACACCCAGGGCGGACTGCGCACCGACGGCCAGGGCCGCGTCCTGCGCCCCGACGGATCGCCCCTGCCCAACCTCTGGGCGGGCGGCGGCGCCGCCTGCGGCGTCTCCGGCCGGGGCGATGCCGGCTACCTCTCCGGCAACGGCCTGCTGGCCGCCGTCGCGCTCGGCCGGGCCGCCGGCGCGGCACGCTGACGCCCCCGCCGAACCGCGACCCGCAACCGTCGCTTTCAGGCCTCGCACCGCGCGTCGGCCGCGGCTAGCGTCGGCTCGTCATGCGGTATTCTGCCCTGTCCCTGCTGCGCCGCGCCGTCACCGGCGAACCCTGGCCCGCCGTCTGGCGAGAGCCGGAGCCCAAGCCGCATTACGACGTCGTCATCGTCGGCGGCGGCGGCCACGGCCTCGCCACCGCCCACTACCTGGCCAAGGAGCATGGCATCGCCAACGTCGCGGTGCTGGAGAAGGGCTGGCTGGGCGGCGGCAATGCGGGCCGCAACACCACCATCATCCGCTCCAACTACCTGCTGCCGGGCAACGAGGCGTTCTACGAGCTCTCCATGAAGCTGTGGGAAGGGCTGGAGCAGGACGTCGGCTACAACGCCATGGTCTCGCAGCGCGGCGTGCTGAACCTGGCGCATTCCGACGGCCAGCGCGACGCCTATGCCCGCCGCGGCAACGCCATGATCGTGCACGGCGCGGATGCCGAACTGCTGGACGCCAGGGGCGTGCGCCGCCTCGCCCCGTTCCTCGACTTCGCCAACGCCCGCTTTCCCATAAAGGCCGGCCTGCACCAGCGCCGCGGCGGCACCGCGCGGCATGACGCGGTGGTCTGGGGCTATGCCCGCGCAGCCGATCAGCGCGGGGTGGACCTGATCCAGAACTGCGAGGTCGAAGGCTTTCTCGAAGAGGACGGCCGCATCGCCGGCGTGCGCACCACGCGCGGCGAGATCCGGGCGGGCAAGACCGCCGTCGCCGTCGCCGGCTCCACCGGGCGCGTGATGGCCCGCGCCGGCGTCGCGCGCCTGCCGATCGAAAGCCACGTGCTGCAGGCCTACGTCTCCGAAGGGCTCAAGCCGATTCTGCCCGGCGTCATCACCTTCGGCGCCGGCCACTTCTACATCTCCCAGTCCGACAAGGGCGGGCTGGTCTTCGGCGGCGACATCGACGGCTGGAACTCCTATGCCCAAAGGGGAGGGCTGGAGGTGGCCGAGGACGTGTGCGAGGCCGCCATGGCGCTGATGCCCATGATCGGCCGCGCCCGAGTGCTGCGCAGCTGGGGCGGCATCATGGACATGAGCATGGACGGCTCGCCCATCATCGACGCGGGGCCGCGCCCCGGCCTCTTCCTGAACGCCGGCTGGTGCTATGGCGGGTTCAAGGCGACGCCGGCCTCGGGCTTCTGCTTCGCGCATCTGATCGCCACCGGCCGCCCGCATCCGACGGCGACCGCCTTCCGCCTCGATCGTTTCCGCACCGGCCGCCTGATCGACGAAAAGGGCGTCGGCGCCCAGCCGAACCTGCACTGATGCTGATCCCGCACCCCC
>JBCBYE010000355.1:0-5072 GCA_039816075.1 Pseudomonadota bacterium
GGCCGCACGGTGCGCGAGAACGGCTCCCGCGGCACGGATCATGGCACGGGGGGGCTGATGATGTTCGCCGGCGGCGCGCTGTCGGCCGCCCGCGTGCACGGACGCTGGCCGGGGCTGGGCGAAGGCGACCTGTACCAGGGCCGCGACCTGATGCCGACGGACGACCTGCGCCGCCATGCGGGCTGGCTGCTGCGCGGCCTGTTCGGGATGGAGCGCGAATCGCTTGAGCGCGACGTCTTCCCCGGCATGGAGTTGGGCGAGGCGACGCGCGTTCTCGCCTAGGTTGCGGCGCGTCGCGGTCTGCATTCGCATACGGCGGTGCACGGAGAGTCTTGACGCAAAACTGGGCGCCGGCGAAAACGACGGGCATGAACATCCTGTCTCCGCTCGGCGATCCCATCGGACGCCCCGTGGCCGGCTGGCAGCCGGCGCAGCGCCCGTTGCGGGAGGATGCGAACGGTCGCTGGTGCGCGCTGGAGGCGCTGACCCCCGACGAGCATGCCGCCGCGCTTTACGACGCCTATGGCGAGGACGGCGAGGGGCGGATCTGGACCTACCTGCCCTACGGCCCCTTCGACAGCCTGGCCGCCTTCACCGAATGGCTGGAGGCGATCGCGCCGGGCGAGGATCCGATGTTCTTCGCCATCCGCGACGCGTCGGACGGGCGGATCGGGGGTCTGGGCTCCTACCTGCGGATCAATCCGGAGATGGGGTCGATCGAGATCGGCCATCTGAATTTCTCGCCGCGCCTGCAGAAGAAGCAGGCGGCGACCGAGGCGCTGCACCTGATGATTCGCCGCGCCTTCGCGCTGGGCTATCGCCGGTGCGAGTGGAAATGCGACGCGCTGAACGCCGGGTCGCGCCGGGCGGCGGCGCGGCTGGGCTTCACCTTCGAGGGCATCCACCGCCAGGCGGCCGTGGTGAAGGGGCGCAACCGGGACACGGCCTGGTTCTCCATCCTCGACCGGGACTGGCCGGCGCTGCAGCAGGCGCATGAGGCCTGGCTGGCCGACGACAATTTCGACGCGCAGGGCCGGCAGGCGGCGCGGCTATCGGCGCTGACCTCTCCGCTGAACGCGGCGCGGGGCGGGGACGCTTCTTTCTGAAATCGCGACAGTCTGTGGCGCGACGGCGTGATTGTGCGGGCGCCACCAGTCCATACCTCTCTGGGCGAGGCCGATGCCCCGCAAAGGAGAGCCCTGATGTCCGACGCCGCCCGCACCGTTCTGCTCGTGCAATCCTCCGCCCGCCGCGAGGGGTCGATCACCCGTCGCCTCGCCGAAACGCTCGCCCGTCGCCGCGCCGCCGCGCTGGGTCTGCCGCTGGTCGTGCGCGACCTGGGCGAGGGCGTGGAATTGGTCGACGAGGCCTGGGTCGAGGCCAACTTCACCGATGCGGACGCGCGCTCCGAGGCGCAGCGCGTGCGGCTCGCCGGCTCCGACGCCCTGGTGGCGGAGCTGAAGGACGCCGCCGAGGTGATCGTCGCCGCGCCGGTCTACAACTTCGGCGCGCCCGCGTCGCTGAAGGCCTGGATCGATCAGGTGGCCCGCGCCCGCGTGACGTTCCGCTACACCGAAACGGGGCCGGAGGGCCTGCTGACCGGCAAGCGCGGCTGGATCGTCGGCGCCTCCGGCGGCACGGAGATCGGCGGGCCGATCGAGTTCGCCACGGGCTGGCTGCGCCATGTGCTGGGCTTCATCGGCATCCATGACGTGGAGCTGATCGCCGCGGACCGCGTGATGATGAACGACGCGGCGGTGGCGGAGGCCGAGGCGGAGCTGGATCGGCTGGCCCCGGCCGCCTGAGCGCGGCCGCCGCGCCCGGCCCTTGACGACCGGCGCGCGGCTCCGCACATCACCGGCGACCCCGAAGATCTGCCGAAAGGAGCCGTCATGCCCGCGCCGAACCCCGAGGCGATGGATTTCCTGCTGACCCGTCGCTCTCGCCTGGCGCGCACGCTGACCGGCCCCGGGCCCGACCGGACGGCGGTGGAGCGGATGCTGACCGCCGCCGCGCGCAGCCCCGACCATGGCAAGCTGGAACCCTGGCGGTTCGTGATCCTGGGCGAGGACGCCTGCCGCGCGATGTCCGAGGCGACGGCGCGCATCGGCGCCCGTCAGGGGCGCGAGGCGGGCAAGATCGCGAAGGACCGGCTGGGCTTCGACGGCGCGCCGGTCTGCGTGGCGGTGGTGGCCTCGCCCAAGCCGTCGGAGAAGATCCCCGAGGCGGAGCAGGTGCTGAGCGCCGGCGCCGTGTGCCTGGCGCTGCTGAACGCGGCGCTGGCCAGCGGCTGGGGCGCCAACTGGCTGTCCTCGTGGATGGCGCATGATCGGGAGTTCCTGGCGGAGGCGCTGGGCCTGCACGCGCCCGAATGGGTCGCCGGCTTCATCCATATCGGGACGGAGACGGCGCCGGTCAGCGAGCGGCCGCGCCCCGACCTGGCCGCCATCGCCGATTGGTCGCGGGCCTGAGCGCATGATCGGCGACATCTTCCGCGCCGTGGGTCAGCTGGGCGACGCGCGGTTCCTGCGGGTCTTCGGCCTGTCGATCCTGGGCACGGGGGTGCTGCTGGCGCTGTTCCTGTGGCTCTGGGGCTTTCTGGTCGGCCTGATCCCCGAGGCGGGGTTGACGCTGTTCGGCTGGGACCTGGGCTTTCTCGACGTGGCGGGCAGCTGGGTGGCGCTGGCCATCGGCGCCTTCGCGGCGATCTTCCTGATGTTTCCGGTGGCGGCGGTCTTCATCGGCTTCTTCCTCGAAGAGATCGCCGAGGCGGTGGAGGCGCGGCATTATCCTGGCCTGCCCCCCACGGCCCGCATGGGGTTCTGGGAGATCCTGGGCGACGGCGCGCTCTTCGCCGGGGCGCTGGTGCTGGCCAATCTGGGCGCGCTGATCCTCTACCCCTTCGCCGGCCCGCTGGCCCCGTTCCTGTTTCTGGGCGTGAACGGCTGGATGCTGGGGCGGCAATACTTCGAGCTGCCGGCGGCGCGGCGCATGGGCGCCAAGGCGGCGCGAGAGCTGCGCCGCCGGAACTTCGCCGACGTCTGGACGGGCGGGCTGTTGATGGCGCTGGGCCTGTCGATCCCGGTGCTGAACCTGGCGATCCCCGTGCTAGGGGTCGCGGCCTTCACCCACGCCTATCATCGCGCGGCGGGAACGCCGCGGCGGCGCGCCGGATCCGGGCTCGAATGAAAACGGGCGGCCCCGCGTCAGGGCCGCCCGAAACTTCAAGATCAACCTGCAAGAGATTGAAAAGGCGCGAAAGTCAGGCGCCCGTGCCCGGCGTCGACTGCTGCGGGCGCTCGCCGCCGCCGTTGCAGGAATAGGCCGAAGCGGGGGACGCGAAGGCGGCCACGGCGGCCATCGCGACGACGAAGCTGAGGATCTTCATGTGCGTTTCTCCATGCACCTTGCGGATGTTCTGACGGTAGCACCAGGCCACCCGTCGGCAAGCGGAACGTGCAGGCTGCGACGCCCTGCCCACGTCATGGGCGCCGGCCCCGCCGCACGGCGCCGCCCACCGGCGCGCCGCCCCGCCGCTCGTTTCCGTCGCTCCAAACGCCTCAGTCGGCGTCGACGCGGCCGAACCAGTCCAGATCGTTGATGTGCAGGCCGCTGTAGATCACCACCCACATGGCCAGCGCCCAAAGCGCGGTCGTGATGAGGGTGGTCCAGATGATCTTCTTGCGGATCATGGGGTTGGTGGGGGCCGAGGCGGGCGTGCCCGGCACCACCTCGTCCACGTCGCCCTGGCTTTTCACCCCCATCGGCAGCGCCATGTAGAGCGTGAGGAACCAGATGACGGCGTAAAGGACGATCGCGCCGGTGATGGTCATGCCTGCTCCAGCTCCACCAACGCGCCCTGGAAGTCCTTGGGATGCAGGAACAGGACGGGCTTGCCATGGGCCCCGATCTTGGGCTCCCCATCGCCCAGCACCCGCGCGCCCTCGGCCTTCAGCCGGTCGCGCGCCGCGAGGATGTCATCGACCTCGTAGCAGAGATGATGGATGCCGCCGGCGGGGTTCTTGTCCAGGAACCCGGCGATGGGGGAATTCTCGCCCAGCGGATACAGGAACTCGATCTTGGTGTTCGGCAGCTCCACGAAGATCACGGTGACGCCGTGGTCCGGCTCGTCCTGCGGGGCGCCGACCTTCGCGCCGAGCGCGCCGCGATACTGCGCCGCCGCGGCCTCGAGGTCGGGCACGGCGATGGCGACGTGGTTCAAGCGTCCGATCATGGGCGGGCTCCTGCGAAACGATGTTGCGGGGCGACCTAGCCCGCACGGCCCCGCGGCGCAACGCGCCCGGCCGCCGCGCCCCGGCCGCTGACGAACGCGCGGACACCTGTTAATATTCGACACGGGATCTCGGGGAGTTTTCGCCATGTCGCGCATTCGCATAACTATTTCGGGGGTTTTCGAGTCCACGGTTCAGCGACTCGTCGCCTCGGAACTGCTGAACGCGGGCAATTGGTTCAGCAGCCGGAATTTTCTCGGCTCCCTGCCCTCGACCTTCGGTGCGCCGTCGCTCGGCGTCGCGTCCAAGGGCATCGAACTCGGCGCGCCGCTAGCCGGCGGCTCGGCCATCCAGTTCGTTTCGCTTCGCGACGCCGGCGAGGACCTCGCCTTCGTGCGCAGCCTGCGCATGACGCCCGACGAGCTGTCCGAGGAAGTGAACGGGGTGACCGCGCTGAAGTTCGACGATCGCGTGGCCGAGCTGAAGGACTCGCTCTTCGACGGGCGCAAGCAGACCATCCGCGCCGACAAGGGGTCGCAAACGGTCGAGGGCGGCGATCTCAAGGACAACATCAAGACCGGCCGCGGCAACGATCTGGGCGTCGCGACGACCGGCAACGACAAGGTCGATCTCGGCGCGGGCAAGAAGGACGTCTACAGCTTCGAGGCGCTCGCCGAGCAGGCGCTGGAGGCCGCGCTGGTCTGGCGCAAGGGCGCGGCGGAGATCCTCGGGTTCACCCAGTCCGTCGTCGGGGCGGAACAGATCGTGGGCACCCCCAACGACGACCTGATGGTCGGCAGCGGCCGCGCCAACGTGTTCTTCGGCCTGCCCGGCGACGAC
>JBCBYE010000001.1:0-44603 GCA_039816075.1 Pseudomonadota bacterium
CCGCTCAGCCCGTAGGCCCAGGAAAGCCAGGCGTTGCGCTCGACGATGCCGGGGTCGGAGAGGACCGCCAGGAACGGCATCACCGACGCGACGCCGAGCATGTTCGCCAGGCCCATGACGACCAGAAGCACCATCAGCAGCCAGAAGCGGCGGCGCTCTCGGGCGTCCAGAAGGTCCATCAGCTTGCGGTAGGCATCAAGCATCCGAGGTTTTCCTGAGGATCGCTGCGCTCCTGGTCGCGGCGCAGGGAGGATCGGCGGCAGAGTGCGGCGGTGGGGTGAACAAAACCTTTCCCCTCCCTCAGTCGCTGCCGTAGCCATAGCCGTAGTAGCGCCTGGGCATGAAGGCGCTCTTGTTCAGGACCACGCCGAGATCCGAGGTCAGGGAGGTCAGCTGGCGGGCGCAGAGGTCGATTTCGGCGAGGGGGGTCTCGCCGGCGGCGGCGACCAGGAGGCCGCCGTCCACATGCTCCAGAAACGCCGAGGCGTCGTCGGAGGCCAGCAGGGGCGGCAGGTCGTAGATCACCAGATCGGGGGCCAGGGCATGCTCCAGCGCGACGAGGGCCTCGAGCGAGCCCTCGTCCTGCAAAAGCTCCGTCGAGTGGCGCAGGGGGCCGGCGGCGAGGCCCGCGGCGAGGTTGGGGGCGAGGCGGGCGAAGCTGCGCTCCACCGGCTCCTCGCCCAACAGGTAGCGCGACACGCAGACCGGCGGGCGCAGGCCCAGCAGGGAGGCCAGGCGCGGGCGGCGCAGGTCGAAATCCAAGATCAGCACGCGCAGGCGCCGCTGCCGCGCCACCGAAAACGCCAGATTCAGCGAGGTCAGCGTCTTGCCGCAGCCCGGCGCCGGCGAGGTCAGCGCCAGGCGGCGCCAGCCCTCGGACCGGAAGCGCTGCAGGATGCGCGTGCGCAGCATGTCGTAGGCCATGTGCGCGGGATCGTTCTTTTCCAGCGTCACGATGCGGTTGCGGCGCAGGCGGGCGGGCTTGAGCGGCGCCTCGGGCAGGACGCCCCAGAGCGCCTCGGTCGCCTCGGTGCGGCGCGGGGGCGGGCGCAGCGGGGCCTGGGGCGGGGGCGTGTCCATATTCATCGCGCTCCCTCCCTCAGCCGCCGAACCGGCGCTGGATCATCTCGATCAGGCCCGGCAGAGGGGTGCGGTCGATCACCTTCTCCATCACCGTTTCGAGCGGCAGGTAATAGGCGTGCACCGCCCAGAGCGCGGCGGCGCCGCCGCCCACGATGACGGTCAGGCCCAGCAGGCGCAGGGCCCAGGTCCAGCGCCGCTCGCCCGCCGTGGCGATGTAGGGGATCACGGCGGCGGGTTCGCGCCCGATGCGGGCCAGATCCTCGGGGCGGCGCACCACGCCGCTGAGCATCTCCAGCAGGACCAGCAGGCCGAAGCCGCCCGCCAGGCCCCCCGCGGCGCCGGCGGCGGCGTAGAGGCGGCGGTTGGGGGCGATGGGCTGTTCGGGCACCGTGGCCTGCTCGATCACCTCGAAGCGCTCGCCCTGCTGGCGGTCTTCGAGCTGCTCGCCCGCCTCGGCCTGGGCGAGGTTGACGCGGGCGCGCTCGTAGCGGCCCTCGAGGGTCTCGTAGGTGCGTTCCAGGGCGCCCAGCTCGATCTCCACGTTGGGGGTCTGCAGCAGGGCGGTTTCGAGGGCGTCGCGCTGGATCTCGAGCTCGGCGACGAGGTCGTCGAGATAGCGGCCGCGGGCCTCGGCCAGGGCGGCCTGGCGGCGCAGCTCGCGGATCGCGGGATCGACGGTCGGGGCGCCGGGGACGCCCGCGGCGAGGGCCTCGGCGGCCTCGGCGGCCTCCTGCTCGGCCAGGGGTTCGAGGGCGCCGATGCGGGCCTGCAGGCTGCGGATCTCGGGATGCGAGGGCGACAGGATCGCGCTGCGCTGGCGCAGGGTGCGGCGCAGCTCCTCCAGCTCCTGCTCCAGATCGGTGAGGACGGGGCCGAGGACGCCGGCATCGCCGCCGCCGCCGTCGAGCGCCAGGACCAGGGCCTGGCTCTGCTGTTCGAGCTCGATGCGCTCGAGCTCGAAGCGCTGCAGGCGCTCGGCGATGAGATCCAGCTGGCTGCGGCGGTAATCCAGGCTTTCGGGCAGGGCGCTTTCGTTCTCCTGCTTGAAGGCGACGATGCGCGCCTCCTGGCGGGCGAGCTCGGCGGCGAGCTCGTCCGTCTCGCGGCGGAAATAGTCGGCGGTGGCGCCGGCGGATTGGCGGCGCAGCTCCGCCGACTGGCGCAGGACGCGGGTCACCAGCTCGTTGGCGACGGCGGCGGTCTTGCGCGCCTCGCCGCCGCGCACGGCGATGGTGAAGGAGGTGGCCACGGTGCCGCCGCGGCGGGCGTCGCCGAGGATGCGCTGTTCGAAGTAGATGGCGCCGCGCAGCGCCGCGACGCGCTGCGTGGGCGACATCTGGGCGTCGGCGGGCAGCATGCCGAAGCGCTCGTCGATCTCCAGCAGCGTCTCGCGCGTGCGCAGGCGCTGCTTGATGACCTCGATCTGCTCGAGCGCCGTGGCGCTGACGGTGGAGCGCACCAGGTCGGTGGGGATGCGCTGGCTTTCCACCAGCATCACCGCGCGCGCCTCGTAGGTGGGGGGCAGCACGATGGCGATGCCCAGACCCGCGCCGCCGAGGATCCCCGCCACGAGGGCGAAGACCCAGAAGCGCCGGCGAAAGACCCACCACCAGTAACGCAGATCGAGCGACATGCCGCCGCCCGTCCCGCGCTCCGCCGGAAGATCTTCGAAGGCCATGGGCCGCGTCTCTCCATCTTTCGGGTCCGCCCGCGCCGGCTTCGCGGGCGGCGGGGCGCGTCGTCATAGCATCTTCGGGCGCGGGGCGCCCTGCGGTCAGCCGTCTTGGGCGGCGGGGGCCGCTTCGGCGGCGGCGTCGGCGTCGAGCCGGGCCTGCATGCGCGCCAGGGTCTCCTCGGCTTCGGCGCGGGCGGGCAGGAGCGCGCCGGCCTCGGCCAGCTCCAGCGCCCGGGCCAGCCGCTCGCGCGCCGGGGCCGCCTGGCCGATGGCGGCGTAGGCCATCCCCAGATGGAACTGCGCGATCGCGTTGTTCGGCAGCCGCGGCGCCGACTCGCGCAGCACCGCCACGGCCTGCGAGGTCTCCCCCGTCAGATAGAGCGTCCAGCCGTAGGTGTCCTGGAACGCCGCGATCGGCGAGCCGCGCAGGCGCCGCGCCACCTGGGCGGCGCGCGCCAGGCTTTCGGCGTCGTCGCGGTGGTCCGACAGCATCGCCGCCAGGTTGTTGGCCACCACGATGTTGTCGGGATCCTCGTCGTAGAGCCGCTCGTAAAGGGCGATGGCCCGCTCCGCCTCGCCCAGCGTCTCCAGCCGCAGGGCCTTGTCGAAGCGCAGGCCGGGATCCTCGGGCGCGGCCTCCAGCCCCGCCTCCAGCACCGCCGCGGCGTCCTCGAAGCGCCCCTGCGAGCTCAGCAGCTCCGACAGGAGGCGGCTGAGCTGCGAGGCCTCCGGCCGCCGCGCGAGCCCGTCGCGCAGGGTCGCCTCGGCCCCGGCCACGTCGCCGCCGCCGGCCTGCAGCTGCGCCAGCAGGCCCAGGGCCGCCAGGTTGCCCGCATCCTCCGCCAGCGCCGCGTCGAGCGCCGCGCGCGCCTCCTCGCCGCGGCCCGAGGCGGCCATGGCGCGCACCATCGCCTCCAGATCCGCCGGGGTGCCGCGGTCGCGCCAGTTGGCGCGCAGCATCTCCAGCGTCTCCTCCACCCGCCCTTCGCCGAAAAGCGCGGCGGCGCGCAGCAGATCCGAGGAGAACGCCTGGGGCAGGGCCGCGGCCGGGCCCTCGGCGTCCAGCCGCTCGATGGCCCGGGTCACCTCCAGCACGCCGTCCCAGTCCTGCCGGCGCAGGCGCAGCTCGGCCAGGGCCGTCAGCAGGGCGCGGTCCTCGGCGCCGGCGCGCAGGGCGTCGATCAGCACCGCCTCGGCGCTGTCGAGCCGGCCCATGCGCGCCAGCTGCTCGGCATAGCGCAGCGAGGGGCCGGGCGCGGCGCCGGTGGCCTGCACCGCGACGGCGCGCTGCTCGGCTGCCAGGGCGTCGTCGCCCTCGCGTTCGTGCGCGCGGGCCAGCAGCTCCAGCAGGGCCGGGCGGCGCGGCGCGGCGTCGAGCGCGGCGCGCAGGTCCAGGATCGCGTCCGAGGGACGGTCCTCCATCAGCGCCAGCTCCGCGCGCAGGGCCAGCGCCTCCACGTTGCCGCCGTCGCGCTCCAGCACCTCTTCGATCAGGGCGGCGCGGCGCGCGGGCGTGCCGGGGTCCTGCGGGTCGAGCGCGCGGGCCAGCATCAGGCGCGCGGCGTCGCCCGCCTCGCCGCCTTCGTCGGTCTCGGCCATGGCCTCCAGCCGCGCCAGCGCCGCCTCGCGCTCGCCCAGGGCCAGCTCCACCCGCGCCAGGGCGCGGCCGTAGAGGCCGGCCTCGGCGGCGCCCTCGGCCTCGCTTTCGGCCCCGGCGATCAGCGCCTCCAGCTCCTCGCGCGCGGCCTGCACGCTGCGGGCCTGGGCCAGGAAATCCACCACCCGCAGGCGGGCGTTCGGCGCGCCCGAGGCGTCGGCCAGGGCGCGCAGCTCCGCCTCCGCCGCGTCGAGATCGGGCGGGTCGGCCTGCATGTGCCAGCGCACCAGCGCCAGGCGCAGGCCTTCGTCGGCGGGCAGCGCCTCGGCCAGGCGCAGCAGCGCCGCGCCGACGCCCTGCCGGTCGCCCATGCGTTCGAGGATCTGGATGCGCACGAGCTCGAAGCCCATGTCGGAACCCGTATCGGGGCCCGCGCCGGGACCCGCGCCGGAACCCGTATCGGGGGCGGCGTCGAGCAGGGCCAGCGCCGCCTCGGGCTCGCCGGCGCGCAGACGCTCGGCCACGGCCACCAGGCGCGCCAGGGGCTGCGCGGGATCCAGCTCCAGCGCCCGGGCGGCGCGGGCGCGGGCGGCGTCCACGTCGCCCTGCAGCAGCACCGCGCCGGCGAAGAGGGCCAGGGCGCGCGGATCGTCGCCGTCGCGCGCCAGCGCCGCCTCGGCGTGGCGCAGCACGCCTTCGGGCTCGCGCAGTTCCAGAAACGCTTCGGCCAGATCGAGCTGCGCCTCGACGTTCTCCGGCTCCGCCTCCGCCACGCGCAGCAGATGCGGCACGGCGGCGCCGTGGCGGCCTTCGCGCATGTGCAGGCGGCCGAGCGCGGCATGGGCGGGCAGGAAGCCGTCGTCGATGCGCACGGCGTTGGTGAATTCCAGGAAGGCCTTCTGCGCCTCGCCCTGCTCCATCAGCGCCAGGCCGCTGTCGAGATGGCTCTGCTTGCGCTCCTCGGCGCTGTCGCAGGCGGCCAGCAGCAGCGCGGCGCCCAGCACGGCGGCGCCGGCGGCCCGGCGCATCGGCGAGCGCGGCGCGGCGCGGCGCGAGGTCTGGAAGGCGGCGCGCGGGCCTGGCGCGCGGTCGATCGTCGGACGGACCATCAATGAGTCCTCTTTCCCCAGCGGACATCCCAAAGCGTCCGACGTCGTAGCGCCGGCGGATTTATTATGCATAAACACCCATCACGCGTCCGCTTCCGGCGCGTCGCGTCGTCCCTTGCGGGTCCCCTGTATCAATACGGGGCTTCGGGGGGTGGGAGTCAAGCGCGTTCATTTTGATTTCAGGTTTCTTGACGAGGCGCGGCGGGGGCGCGGCAGGGGCGTGGCCCCGGCGCCGCCGCGGCGATCGAAGAGGGGCGGCCGAGGCCTCGCCATGGTTAAATTTCATTGAATGAACCTTCTATTCATGAGACTGACGGACCCTGCGGGCAAGGGAATCGCGAAGGAGAGGCGAGGGTGTCCAGACGGGTCGGAACGCGGTCGGCGTTCGCAACGGCCGCGTCGGAGGGGACGGCGGAGCGGGTCGATCGCTTGGATCGCCCCGGGATCGGATCCGCATCCCCCGGTCGTTTTGCAGGGATCGGCCGTCTGCGCCGATCGGCGGCCGCAGCCCTGGCGTTCTTAGGCGCGGTTCTGGCGTTTCCGCCCGCAGGCGTATCCGAGAATGAAGGCGTATCTTTCATGACCTCCGCAGAGCTGCTCGCAGCCGCCGACCGCGCCGACGGTCTGGCCGACCCCTCCGTCGCGATCAATCTATCCGGCTTGGCGGATTGGTCGACGCAAATGCCTTTCATCGACGTCGCCAAGATGATGCGCCCGTTCTTTGGCCACCAACCAGGTCAGTGGGGCGGCATGTCACATGACGAACTCGTCAGCGGCGGCTGGATGGACGAAAACGGCTGGCCCACGGCAATCCCCGAAGGCGTGGAAAAGATCGGTACGATCTGGGCTTGGGGCAATGGTTCTCATGGAGCTTCGCAGGGTCGAGAAGGCGTTTACGTCCTGAATTATGAGGGCGAAGGCGAGATTGAACTTTCGTTGAACGCACGAGTTATAAGCGAAGAGCCTGGGAAAATTATATTTGAGAATAATAATGGTGGCGAAATGGCCATGAATATAGTTAAAACTGATCCAAATAACAATGGAGACTACATCAGAAATATTTCAGTTATTCATGAAGACCACATTGATTTATACGACGCAGGTGCGGTCTTCAATCCCGAATGGACTGAGAAGATAGAAGATTTTAGGCAGATCCGATTTATGGATTGGATGCAGACCAATGGTTCCGATCAATCGGAGTGGCAGGATAGACCAAAAATTGATGATGCAACATGGAGCGCCAAAGGCATTCCAGTTGAAATAATGGTACAGCTCTCGAATGAAATTGGCGTAGATCCATGGTTCAACATACCCCATAATGCAACTCACGAATATATTCGTGAGTTTGCTGAATACGTATACGACAATCTAGACAGCAATCTTAGAGTCAGCGTCGAATTTTCAAATGAAGTCTGGCACTGGGCATTCCAGCAAGCCCATGATGTTGACGCAAAAAGATTGGAAGACTGGGGTGGAGGCTGGCCCCAAGAATATTACGTAAAACTTGCAACCGAGATGGCGCTAATATTTGATGATGTATTTGGTAGTGATTCCAATCAGAGATTGGAAAAAGTCCTAGCGGGCCATACGCCAAATAGTTGGGCAACTGGAATAATGATGGATAGTACTGCCTGGTTCAATTATGAACCAGAAAACGCAATCAAACCATCTGAAGTTTTTGACTCATTTGCAATAACTACATATTTTGGAAGCAAAGTTGTTACAGATGATGTTGAGCGCGAAAACCTGATTTCTGCAATCGAGGATCCAGATGTCAATGAGTTTGAATACCTTTACAATAGATTGATAGATTCAGAATTTGATTCATCTATTCCGGCTACTTTTGAACAGATACGAGCTCAGAAAGAGATTTTGGAAGAAAATGGTCTTAATCTTATAGCTTACGAAGGCGGCCAACACGTCCACCATAACTTTTCTACGGATGGAAAAGGAGAGAAACTCAGCGATTTCATGCATGACTTTGTCAATAGCTCTTGGATGGCTGATCTTTATACCGAGTCGATTTCTAAGTGGAACGAAATTGGTGATGGCCCCTACATGCAGTTTGGTGATGTGGGGACTTCAAGCGTCTGGGGATCTTGGGCGCTTTGGGAACACCTCTACGATGAGGCGACGCCGAGAACCGATGCGGTGCTTCAGGCAAACGCCGCACCCGCCGCTTGGGAGACTCGCGGGGGAGATCACTTTCAGCAGGGCAAGACGGAACTCGGCGATGAACAGAGCAATGTGCTTGTCGGTACGTCGCAGGAGGACTGGCTGCTGGGTGACGACGGCGACGATCTGCTCGTCGGAGGCGCCGGCAATGATGGCCTTCATGGCGGGAGAGGACATGATGTAGCTTTGGTGTCCGGACGGCGAGAGGATTACTCGATCGAAGTCGAAGACGGCGGCATTCGACTTTCAGGCCCAGATGGGTCAGACCGTTTGGTGCACGTCGAAATCCTGCGGTTCGAAGCCGGCGGCGAGATCGACCTGAAAGCAATGCATCCGGAACTTTTCGCAGAGCGCGAACCTCTGCCGGCGCCATCGACCTCTGAAACTTCAGGGGATCAAGCACCTGCGCCGGGTCCGGCGCCTTCTCCAAAAATTGAGTCGCGTGAGACCGCTTTAGTCGATGGCGCCCAAGAATTTACAGTATATGATCCTGAATCATACGGCATGATAATTGAATCTGGATACCGCTGGTCAAGCATAGGTGTTGAATTAGGAGTCTCCTTGGAGCGCCCAGTATACTTCGTTTACCAGCAAGGTATTTCAGCTGATTTCAATGGTGAGGTTGTCGGCGTTTCGTATTGGTCTCTGAATGAGAACGTAGCGTTTCAGGATGGTCCGAAAATTTCTGGAAGCGCCCTGGAAACGGCGCTGGCATTCGGCGACGTGCTTATGGATGTGGGTCTGGTGTTCGGAACTCCGCAGGACGACCTGTTCCGGGGCGGAGAGTCGGACGATCGCTTTTCGGGCGCAGACGGGAACGATCGGCTTCTAGGAGCTCAAGGAGCCGACCTGCTCGACGGCGCCGGCGGGAACGACGTCCTCGAAGGCGGCGAGGGCGACGATCGGCTCGACGGCGGCGAGGGGGACGACATCCTCGACGGGGGCGCGGGGTTCGACACCGCGCTCTTTTCGGGGAGCGCCTCGCACTACGCCTTCGCCGCCGGCGCCGACGGCATCCGCATCAGCGGGCCGGACGGCGATGATCTGCTGATCGACGTGGAGCGGATGGAGTTCGCGGACGGCTCCTGGATCGAGGCCTCGATCAACGCCCCGGCGGCGCCCACGCAGGCGGCGGCGCGCTCAGCGGCGGGCGCGACGCCGCCGTCACCTCGGACGTGCCGGCGCTCTCCTTCGCCTTCGGCGGCTGGGGCGCGGCCACGCCGGTGATCTCGGCCGGCGAGACCGGCATCGACATCTACGTGACCAGCTATTCGGGCGCGCATCTGATCGGCAACGCCCTCGACAACACGCTCATCGGCGGCGACGGCGACGACACGCTCGAAGGGCGCGCCGGCGACGACACCCTCGAAGGCGGGGCCGGCGCCGACGTCTTCGCGCGCAAGGGCCTCGACGCGGGCGACGACCGCATCCTCGACTTCGCCGCCGGCGAAGACCGGCTGGCCCTCGACTGGACCGGCGCGCCGGTCCTCGCCGCCGACGGCGACGCCCTGGTGCTGAACGACGCGGCCGGCGAGCTGCGCCTCGAAGGCGCGGCGCAGACGTTCGACCTGACCCGCGACGCCCTCTTCGACATGGGCCAGCTGGGCCGCGCCGTGATCGGCGCCGGCGAGGACGGCGTCGACATCGCGCTCGACCGCGCCTTCGACGATCCCGTCGCCTTCGCCTTCCGCCTGACCGGCGACGGCCCCGAGGCGGCGGCGGTGCAGGTGGAGGCGGCGGGCGACGCGCTCTCGCTCTCGCTGCTCGACCCGATGCAGGGCGGCTTGGGGGCCGGCGCCTGGGCCGATGCCGGCCACGGCGCGCAGGAGATCGCCTGGGCGGTCTTCGAGGCCGGAACCTGGGAGCTGGAGAGCGGCGCCCGCGTCAAGATCGGCGAGACCTGGGTCGACCCGAGCCAGGGCGGCCCGCGCGACGGCGCCCCGGCCGCCTTCCACGCCGACATGTTCGACGCGGCGCCCGCCGTGCTGACCCAGCTGCAGGGCGAGACCGGCGCCTGGACCGCCGTGCGCCGCGACGCCGGCGACGCGGACGGCGTCGAGCTGATCCTGCAGGGGACCGAGGCCGCGCCCCAGGCCCAGGCCGGCAGCGTCGGCTGGTTCGCCATCGAACAGGGCGCCGGCGACTGGGACGGCGTCGCCTACGAGGCCGTCGCCGCGCAGGAGGCCGGCGACGACGCCGCGCGCACCGATTTTTCGGCCGGGTTCGACGCGGCGCCGGCGCTGCTCGCCTCGATCTCCACGATGGCCGGGCCCAACCCGGCCCTGGCCCATGCGCCGGGCGTGGACGCCGGCGGCGTGCTGCTGGCGGCGGCGGAGGAGCGCAGCCTCGACGCCGAGACCGAGCATGCCCAAGAGGGCTTCGACCTCTTCGCCTTCGAGGGCGAGGGCATGCTGAGCGCGCGCCACGTGCCCCAGACCCGCCAGGCGGTGGCCGAGGTGGGCGAGGCGCGCCTGAACCATGACGGGCTCGACATCACGCTCAGCCATGCCTTCGAGAACCCCGTGGCCTTCGCCCTGGCGCCGACCCTGAACGGCGGCCATCCCACGACCGTGGAGATCGTGGAGGTCGAGGGCGACGCGCTGCGCCTGCGCCTGCGCGAGCCGGAGGCCTATGACGGCTGGCACGTCATGGAGACGGCGACCTGGATGGTGGTCGAGGCGGGAACCTGGCGCCTGGCCGACGGCAGCCTGCTGCAGGCGGGCGTGTCGGACGCGGCGGGCTGGGCCGAGGACGGCTTCGCGCGCGTGGAGTTCTCGGACGGGTTCGAGGCGACGCCCACGGTGCTGAGCCAGGTGCAGAGCCTGGACCAGGACGTCTGGGCGGTGTCGCGCCAGCGGGGCGCCGACGCCGACGGGGTCGACGTGGCGCTGCAGCGGCAGGAGGCCGATGCGGGCGGCCCCGCGCCGGACGCGGCGCTGGGCTGGCTGGCGTTCGAGCAGGGGACCGGCGCGGCGGACGGGCTGGCCTGGGAGGCGACGTCGACCGACGCGCGCTTCGACCACACGGCCGACCGGCTGGACTTCGACCAGGATTTCGACGCGGCGCCCCTGGTTCTGGCCTCGCTGTCCAGCTTCAACGGCGGCGATCCGGCGGCCCTGCGCCAGGCGGATCTGGACGCCCGGGGCGTGGCCCTGCAGGTGATGGAGGAGCGCAGCCTCGACGAGGAAACCGGCCATGTGGCCGAGCAGGTCGACGTGCTGGCCTTCGACGGGGCCGGGCTGCTCTATGCGCAGGCATGGGACGCGCTGGCCTGAGGCCGGCGACGTCCATGTCCTCGACGCCGCCGCGGTCGCCGACCATGCCGTCCTGCGCCCCGATCCGGGCCGTGCCGCCCAAGGCCCCCATCACGGGGGCCCTCTTGAGGCGCGCCCCCGTGATGGGGACCCTCTTGAGGCGCGCCCCCGTGATGCGGCCGCCTTTCCGGCCGAAACCGTCGCCGACGCGGGATTTCGGGGCCGCCGGCGCCGGGCCTTCGGGGCCGGATCGGGCGCCTTTTCCGCAGGCGCCCGGGGCGATCCGCCTGCCGGTTAGGCAGGCCTGCGCAAAGTCCGGGCGTCAACGACGATTTCCCGCCCAGCGACCGAGTTTTCTGACGAATCGCCTTCCTTTCCAGTCATGTTGCTTTAATATTCATAGTCATGAGTTGAGTCCGCGTGATTGCAATGCGGGGAGATCCCGCGGCGTCGACCTGACGATCTTCAGCGTGCGTTCCAAGGCGTCGATCTCCGACGCGCCGTCCCGGTGCAGTCCGCGTGGGGCGGAGGAGGTCGTGGAAGCTTGCGCGCCAGACACGGGGGATTTCGAATGATGACGGGGTTTTCCTTTCCCGCCGGCGGCGCGCTGCGTCTGTCGATCTTCTCGGGCGGCTGGGCCGCCTTCATGCACGACATGGAACGCCGCCTGGCCGGATCCGAAGGCTTCGCCGTGGCGACGGTCAATCTCGACCATCTGGAAAAGCTGCGCCGGTCCGAGCGGTTCCGCGCCGCCTATGCGGCGCACAGCCATGTGGTCGCCGACGGCAATCCCATCGTCTGGGCCTCGCGCCTGGCGGGGCGGCCGGTGCGGCTGATCCCCGGCTCGGACCTGGTGAACCCCATGGCCGCCATCGCCGCGCGTCAGGGCGCGGGCGTGGCGCTGGTCGGCGCGACCGAGGAGACGCTGGCCCGCGCGGCCGAGCGTCTGACCGCGCGCCATCCGGGCCTGCGCATCGTGCTGCGGCACGCGCCCAAGATGGGCTTCGATCCCGAGGGGCCCGAGGCCGACGCGGCGATCGAGGCCCTGCGCGCCTCCGGCGCCCGCCTGACCTTCCTGGCCCTGGGCGCCCCCAAGCAGGAGATCTTCGCCGACCGCGCGCGCGCGGCGCTGCCGGATCTGGGCCTGCTGTCCGTCGGCGCGGGCCTCGACTTCATCGCCGGCGCGCAGCGGCGCGCCCCGCGCTGGATGCGCGACCTGGCCCTCGAATGGCTCTGGCGCGCCGCCTCCGATCCCGGCCGCCTGGCCCAGCGCTACATCCGCTGCGCCCTGATGTTCCCCGGCCTCGCCCTCGACGCCCTCCGCCAGCGCCGCGCCGAGCCCCCGACCCTGACCGCCGCCCAGACCGCGGCGGAATAGGGCGGCCGGCGCGGGGCCGAAGGCGCCCGCCCGCGGCGTCGGTCCTTGCGGTGGGCGCCCGGCATCGACGAAACCTTCGCGATTGCGCGTTAGAGAGCGCCTGCAAGACCCGGGGCGTCCGCCCCGCCGGCGAAGAATCTCGAAGGCTTGGCCCAGGGCATGAAGCTCAGCGTCATCATCCCCGCCCATGACGAGGCGGCCTGGATCGGGCCCTGCCTCGACGCGCTCTTCGCCCAGACCGGCGCGCCGAGCCCGCGCGAGATCGTCGTCGTCGCCAACGGCTGCGCCGACGACACCGCCGCGCTCGCGCGCGCCCGCACCGAGGAGGCCGCCGCCGCCGGATGGCGCCTTTCGGTGCTGGAGCTGTCCGAGGGCGGCAAGCCCGGCGCGCTGAACGCCGGCGACGCGGCGGCCGCCGCCCCGATCCGCGCCTATCTCGACGCCGACGTGACCTGCAGCCCGCCCCTGATGGGCCAGCTCCACGCCGCCCTCGACACGCCCGAGCCGCGCTACGCCTCCGGCCGCCTGCAGGTCGCGCCCGCAAAAACCTGGACGACGCACCGCTACGCCGATCTGTGGACGCGGCTCCCCTTCATGACCGAGGGCGTGCCCGGCGCCGGCCTTTTCGCCGTCAACGCCGCCGGCCGCGCCCGCTGGGACGCGTGGCCGCAGATCATCTCCGACGACACTTTCGCCCGCGTGCAATTCGCCCCCGAGGAGCGGATCGGCGTCGAGGCCGACTACCTCTGGCCCATGGTCGAGGGCTGGCGGAACCTGGTGCGCGTGCGCGCCCGCCAGAACGCCGGCGTGCGCGAGATCGCCGAACGCTGGCCGGAATTGATGGCGAACGAGGGCAAGGCCGGAATGGGCCTCTCCGGCGCCGCGAGCCTGCTGACCCGAACGCCCGCCAGCTTCGCCGTCTACGCCGCGATCAGCGCCGCGGTCGCCGTCGCCGAACGCCTGCGCGGAGGCCGAGCCTGGACGCGCGGGCGCTGAGATCGGGATTCAAAACTCGTCGCGACGAATTTTACCTGACGTTGGAGAGATATCAAAAATTCAATTTAAAACTCGGAGATTATATAATCTCAATCAATAAAGAGGAAAAGATTATGATATACCTATAATAATCTAAATAAAAGTCTGTATATAACAAGTTGTGAGCCAAAGTTTTTCTCACGAACACTTTCGATTAACTCCACCTGCCGATTGAACGGCGAGCGATCCAGCAGGACGCCAGAACCGAAGTTCGATCGTGTCCCAACCGATGCATGGGGCAGATCCTCATTGGGCTCCGAGTTACGTGTTCCATCGAAAACATCTTCAGCAATAATGATGCAGCGCGCCCCTGAAGCTTCCAAATTCAAAAGCGCTGCTTCGATCTGTTGGTTCGTCAGATGTTGCAGCACCTGACGCACGAAAATGAGATCGGCGTAGGGGGGCGAGCCTCAATCAGATCGAATGTTTCAAAACACACAGTCTTCATACTCGCAAACAGCTTGCGATTACGCTCGACGATCACCTTCGAGACGTCGAGGCCTAGATAGGATTCGACATGCGGCGCCAGACGGCGTCCTACGTTGAAGTCGCCGCAACCTATATCCGCAACACTGTTCCAACCATGTTCGTGAACCAGCTTGAGGATCGCCTCCACGAAGGCGTCAGCCCAGATGCCGTAGCTGCCATGTCCTGAGGGACGCGTTGAATCCCCCCACCAGCCGTTGCGATAGATCAAGTCAAAAGCTTCCGAAGGCGGCAGGCCTGCGATCCGTCGATTTGCCTTTTCTGCACGGCGTCGCCGGAACCACTGAAGCGTTGAGGTTGGAAGCAACCCTTTTATCATTTCCTTTAGCATACTGAATTCCTGATCCCGTTCAGTTGCCGATCTTGCCGAAACTCAAGCTTCGCAGCAGACCTTTTATCCGTTGATCTCGCTCGAAGTCCTCCAGATTATACTCTTGATACATCTTTGTCTCAGTGTCGGCTTCGAAATTCTGCCCGCTGTAACCGATGATTCCACACTCGAATGCCTCAAGAGCCCACCACTTCGAACGCCCGCTCAGGTGTACGCATTTCGTGCGCGCTATTGGTTCCAGCCTCAGCAATTGCTTGCCCGGCACCCCAACGGCATCCGCAAGACGCTTGAGGTAGCCGCGCTCCCAGCAGAACCATGCGGTCGGGTCGAGGTATCCTCCGCCGAGCCGCATCGCGAGCGCCGACCAGACGATGGCCTCGATATGCATGAAGCTCTCGAATTCCTCGAAAGGCTGGCGCTCCAGGATCTCCTCCAACACGTCCATGTCCAGCGCCTCGCGGCGATGCTGGGCGACGCCGATATCGACATGATCGGCGAAGCGCAGGCCCGCATCGAAGCCCGCTTGCACGGCGTCCGGCGGAAAGAGGCAGTTGGGTCCCTGGCGCATCAACAGGATGCCGGTCTCGGGCGCAGGCTCGAAACGGAATGGATTGGGAAAGAAGAGGTCGGGGTCGAGTATCACCACCTCCTGGCCCGGCTCGGAGACCAGCCAGGGATCGGTGATCTTCAACCAGCAGGGATGGCCCTGGCGAAAGCGCAGGATGCGCGGCCGGTCGACGAAGGCCTCGGCGGCCATCGCGTCGGTCTCGGTCTTGATCAGGATGCGGATATCCTCGGCCGGCAGCTGCGCCTCCGCGACGAAATCGGCAAGGCGGACGCGATCCTCCTCATCATCGGTGATCAGGGTCAGCCGGAACCGGTCCAGCCGGCTGCGGAACAGGCTTCGCAGGCACAAGCTGGAATAGGGCAGCGTCTTGGACGACAGAACCATGCAGACCGACAGATGTCTCATGCGGCGGTTTTCCTCTCGTCCCCCATCGGTTCCGCCCATGCCGCGGCGGCGGCGGACCAGCGGAACCTTCGCTCGGCATCCATCCTGGCCGCGACGCTCAGCGCGTCGGCCCGTTCCGGATCTTCGGCAAGTCTCGTCATCGCATCGGCCAAAGCCGCGACGACCTCCTCATGACCGGTCGGCTCGACGAAGATCGCCTCGTCCGGCCCCGCCAGCCGCGCCGGCCCGCCCCAGTTCAGCGCGATCACCGGCACGCCGGCGGCCATCGCCTCCTGCATGACGATGCCGTTGGCCTCGGCCAGCGTGGGAAAAACGAAGCCGCGATAGGCGCCCAGACGCTGCGCCAGGCCGGCATTGTCGAGCCATCCCGCGAAACGCACCCGCGTCTCCAATCCCAGGCGACGAACCAATGCCTCCAGTCGCGGACGCTCCGCCCCGTCGCCGAAGATGTCGAGGGTGATCGTCTCGGGCGTGCGGGCGAGCGCCTCGATGGCCAAGTCGAAGCCCTTGTAGTCCACGAAGCGCCCCAGGGCGACGAAGCGGCCGTTGACGCCCTCGTGCCGGACGCGGGGCCCGAAGAACCGCTCCGACACGCCGGAATCGACCGCATGCACGATGCGTTCGGGCCGCGCGCCGGCACGGAGCGCCGAAGCTTCGGTCTCGGGCCCGCCCGAGACCAGGACGGCGCGCGCCCGACGCTTCTCGCCCGTCAACAGGCCGAGCAGCCGCTGCAAAGGGCCGGCCACGACCCGTTCCAGCGCCGCGCGCCGACCCTCGCGATCGCGGAAGGCGGGCGGGTAGGCGACGGCGCCGTTCAGCGGGCCGAGCACGTAGTCGTAGCCTCGCGGCGGAAAGCGCAGGGCCACGGGCGAGATCGGGCACAGGTAGTGGATCAGCACGTCGTCAGGCGCGAAGCGGCGGCGGATCTCGCGCGCCGCAGCCAGGTGGAACACCATGTCCACGCCCCGGGCCAGAACTCGCGACCGCCACAGCAGCCGCTGGGCCGGACCATCCTCGATCAGGATCACCTTCGGCGAATCGGCGAGGGCGCCCAGGCGGGGGCGGGACCGGACATGGGCGATCAGCACCGCCTCGGCGCCGGTCTCCAGCAGATGGCTGAAGTGCTGGAAGGCCTTGATGGCCTCTCCCCCCATGCCCTCGCCGGAATTGGGGGCCACGATGATCCGGGTGCGAGCCATCCGCGCCTCACGCCGCCTTGTATTCGATGATCCGAGGCCGTCGGCCGCTCAACCGCCCGGCCAGAAAGCCCAGAGCGCCCTGCGCCTCGGCGAACTTGCCCGCCGCCGACAGTGCGGCGGCGACCCTGTCGCCGTCCGGGCGCAGCGTCAGCCGCAGAACCTGCACCGGCCAGACCAGCGCCCCCGCCCACGCCCAGGGCGACCAGATCAGCGCGGCAAGGATGATCGCCGCCGGCAGAAGCGCCCCCCAGACCAGCGCGCGGATCGTCTCGCGGACCCAGTGCCGCTCCGGCGCGCGCCCGTGCAGCCAGGCCCCTTCGGCATAGGCGTGCCCCGCCCGCACCGACCGCCGCCACCATTGCGAGAACCGCGTCATCGCCGCGTCGTGCCAGGTCATCTCCAGGTCCAGCCGCTCCACCCCCCAGCCGGCGGCGCGCAGACGCACGCAAAGCTCCGGCTCCTCGCCGGCGATCAGGCCGTCGCGCCAGCCGCCGACGGCCGAGAGCGCCTCGACCCGCATCAGCGAGTCGCCGCCGCAATGCAGCGCCGGGCCCGCGGGCGTGTCCCATTCCAGATCGCACAGCCGGTTCCAGAGCGAGGCCTGGGGAAAGCGCTCCCGCCGCCGGCCGCAGACCACGGCCAGATCCGGGCGGGCGCGCAGCGCCTCCGCCGCCGCCGCGATCCAGCCCTCGCGCAGCTCGCAATCGCCGTCGACGAACTGCACGAAATCCAGCTCCGGCGCCCGCGCCAGAAGCGCCCGAAACCCCGCGTTGCGGGCGCGCGCGGCGGTGAAGGGGATCGCCAGGTCCAGCTCCACGACCTCCGCGCCGAGGGCCCGCGCCGCCTCGGCGCTGCCGTCGGAGGAGCCGCTGTCCACATAGACCACGTCCCGGCAATCGCGCAGGGCCGAGCGCAAGCAGGCGATCAGCCGCGCGCCCTCGTTGCGCCCGATCGCCACCACGCCGACCTCCGCCACGCCCATCGCCTCGCTCCCATCCGCGAAATCGCTTCAGCCTGCGTTCACGCGCGGGTATACCCCAAGGACATAAACGCAAGCTACACCACGCTCGATCTTTCCGCGTCTCCCTCCGGACCCGCCCGCGCATGCGTCTCGCCTATCTGGTCAACCAGTATCCCAAGGTCAGCCACAGCTTCATCCGCCGCGAGATCGAGGCGGTGGAGGCGATGGGCTGCGAGGTGCTGCGCTTTTCCCTGCGCCGCACCGATCCGGCGGGGCTCGCCGATCCGGCGGACCGGGCGGAGGCGGGGCGCACCGCAGCGGTGCTGGGCGCCGGCGCGGCGGGCCTGCTGGGGGCCCTCGCGGCCGAGGTTCGGCGCGCCCCCGGCGCCGTCGCCGCGCAGGCCCGCCTCGCCTGGCGCCTGGGCGGGCGCGGCGAACGCGGGCGGCGGGTGCACCTGATCTATCTGGCCGAGGCCTGCTGGCTCGCCCGCCGCCTGCGCGGCGGCGGCGTGCAGCACCTGCACGCGCATTTCGGCACCAACTCGGCCACGGTCGCCATGCTGGCCGCCGCGCTCGCCGACATCCCGTGGAGCTTCACGGTCCACGGGCCCGAGGAATTCGACAAGCCCCAGGCCATCGCGCTCGGCGAGAAGATCGCCCGCGCCCGGGCCGCCTTCGCCATCAGCAGCTACGGGCGCAGCCAGCTCTACCGCTGGGCGCGGGCCGAGGACTGGCCCAAGATCGAGGTGGTGCGCTGCGGCCTGCCCGCCGCCCTGCTGGAGGACGCGGGCGCGCCGATCCCCGATGCGCCGCATCTGGTCTGCGTGGGCCGCCTGGCGGAGCAGAAGGGCCAGCTTCTGCTGCTGGAGGCGGCGGCGGAAGCCAGGCGCCACATCCCCGATCTGCGCCTGACCCTGGTGGGCGACGGCGAGATGCGCGCGGCGGTGGAGGCGCGCATCGCCGCGCTGGGGCTGCAGGAGGCCGTCGCGATCACCGGCTGGGCCTCGGAGGCGGAGGTGCGCGCGCATATCCTGTCGGCGCGCGCCCTGGTGCTGGGCAGCTTCGCCGAGGGCCTGCCGGTGGTGATCATGGAGGCGCTGGCCCTGGGCCGGCCGGCGATCTCGACCTATATAGCCGGCATTCCCGAGCTGGTGGACGAGGGCTGCGGCCGTCTGGTTCCCGCCGGCGACGTCGCGGAGCTGAGCCAGGCCATGCGCGATCTCCTCGGCGCCTCGCCCGAGCATCTGGCGGCCCTGGGCGCCGAGGGCCGCGCCCGCGTCGCCGCCCGCCACGACCAGCGGCGCGAGGCCGCGCGCCTCCTGTCCCGGCTGCGCCCGACGCCCGAGGCCGGCGTCGATGCCTAACGCGATCGCCTACCTCGCCCTCTTCGCCTGGCCCCTGGTCGGCGCGCTTCTGTTCCACAAACTGCCGACCCACAAGGCGATCATCTGGACCATCCTGGGCGGGTATCTGGTGTTGCCGGAGCGTGTGGGCATCGACCTGCCGCTGCTGCCGGCCTTCGACAAGACCTTCATTCCCGCGGCGACGGCGTTGTTCTTCTGCCTTCCACGCCTTGGCAGCCTTTGGGAATTGCTGCCTCAAGATCGAGTGGCGAGCGTCTTGGCGCTGACATTCATGTTGAGCCCATTCGGCACGGCCTTCACCAACGGCGACCCGCAGATCTTCGGTCCTACATACCTGCCCGGCTTGCGTCCTTACGATGCATTTTCGTTTGGGCTGAGCCATGCCGTGCATCTCGTGCCATTCCTCCTTGCACAACGCTTCATTCGCAACGAAGCCGCGCTGCGCGATCTTCTGGCCTCGATCGCAATCGCAGGGCTGATCTACTCACTGCCAGCGCTCTTCGAAGTTCGAATGAGCCCACAGTTGCATACTTGGATATATGGCTTTTTTCCACACTCATTTATACAGCAAGTCCGCTTTGGGGGCTTCAGGCCCGTTGTTTTTCTTGGTCACGGACTTCTTGTTGGCCTTCTGATTTCAATGTCTACATTGGCGTCTCTGGCGCTTGCGCGGGGCCACCAGGGACCGGCGCGCGCCCTCTGGATCGCCGCGTCAATCTGGCTGGCGATCACGCTGCTGCTGAGCAAAACGGTTTCCGCATGGGTCTACGCAGTCGCTCTGTTCCCAGTTCTGCTCTTGTTTGGAAATCGCCTAAAACGTATGGCGCTCCTCTTTGTCGGCAGCATCGTTCTGCTTTACCCTGCCTTGAGAGGAATGGATCTCATTCCAACGGCTCGCATCGAAGCATTGGCTGCATTGATCAACGAAGCTCGTTTTCAATCGCTGCAGTACCGCTTCCAGAACGAAGACATTCTGCTTCAGCGGGCCAATGAACGCCCGTTTTTCGGTTGGGGCGGCTGGGGTCGCAATGAGGTTCATGACAACATAACCGGAGATGTCATCAGCGTGACCGATGGCGCCTGGATCGCTTTCGCTGGCCCATACGGATGGATTGGCTACATCGCTGGATTTGGTCTGCTGGTCAGGCCGCTCATTATGATTGGCTTGGGCCGCAAAGCGTCCTTCACAACGCTCGCGTTAGCGGTGGTTCTAATGGCAAACTTGATAGATCTCATTCCTAACTCCGGCCTTCGCCCAATAACGTGGCTGGTATCAGGCAGTATAATTGGATTCATATGTTTAGAATATAGAGATAAGGCGCTGCGAAAGCCTGCCTACGCCAAAATAAGGGCTTAGTCGATCAATGGTTCCAGTATTTATATTCGGCTCTCTACGCTCTGGAACAACGCTTCTTAGGTTGATTATAAACAGTCATCCAGATTTATCAAACCCAGGCGAAGCAGATTTTCTGTTTGACGGCCTAGATCTCAACTGCTCTCCCCCTTGCTACAATAAGAATCAACTCCAACGAGACTGGATATTTTCTGCACAACAACTGAGCCTTAGACCAGATCTGGATGGCATCGAGTTGTTGCATGACATGCTGGCGCAGCTATCAGAAGACTTCCCTGGCCGTACGTCGGTAAATATCCATCGTCATTCGGACAAACTCGCAAAGACCCTGCCTGAGGCAAAAGTCGTGCACTTGGTGCGCGACCCACGAGATGTTGCACGGTCCAGCATAGGAATGGGCTGGGCAGGCACGACCTATCATGGAGTGGATCATTGGATTGAAACTGAAAGGACCTGGACCGATGCTGCGCAGAAATTCCATGAAAACCATGTTCTAAATCTTAGATATGAGTCCCTTCTTAAGAATCCGAAAAATGAGCTGTTGAAGCTATGTAAATTTCTTGAAGTCGAATGGAATGCGGAAATGTTGGAGTTTCACAATAACTCAAGTTACTCACCCATTGATGCAAAACTTGCATACCAATGGCGCAGCACCGCCTCTCCCAATGAAGTCCGGTATGTCGAAGCGAAGGCAGGCGCGTTGATGAAGCAGCGTGGCTATCACCTGACCCAAGATAGAGCAAAGCCCATAAGAAACGTTGAAAAGATTATACTTTCTTTCAAAAATAGGATATCAATCTGGAATTTTGGCGTGAAACGCTATGGATTTCGCTTATATATTTTAGAAAAAATTACGAGATACTTTAGACTAACCCATTGGAATTCAGCTTTACATGATAAAATACAGATTATTAATAGTAAAGCTGCAAAATGAATTTTTATTCATAATTTTTCCCGCCAAAGATCGTATGCGCTGCAAGTGCGGCCTGGAAACCTTCCGGAAGATCATAATTTCGACCACGAACATATCTTTGTAGTATGCCCAGATTTATGCCAGCTAGCTTGAATATAGCAGCACTCAATAGATATGAACGTCCATGGTTCTTTTCGTAGTATCGCCTCCATGACTTGAACCAGTAATCTGGCATCGGCCCTTCTCGCGGCTTGCCCGCCTGCATGCCTGTCGCAGTTCCCTCATCATGAAGTACCGTTGCCTTTGGAGCGTTCCAAGCTTGCCAATTTTTTCTTTTTGCACAGTACATTAAGTCAACCTCTTCGAAGTAGAGAAAATACTTCTCATCCATGCCAGACAATTCATTTATAGTTGCCCAGCGTGCCAACAATGCGGCGCCGGTTACCCAATCGACCTGCGTGGGCGTTTCGCAGACCGGCAAAACCACCGGCCATCTTCGTATCAGGGCGGATAGCCCCGTGCCGGCCGAAAACTCCGACATGATCGTGGGAAAGCGGAAGGCTCCCGACCAGATGGTTCCATCGGCCCGCTCCAGCCGCGGGCCCACGAACCCCGCCTTAGGCCGCTCCGCCATCACCGTCAGCATCTCGCGCAGGGCGCCGGGGCGCGGCTCCGCATCGGGGTTGAGCATCAGGACCGCGTCCGGCGTCCAGTCCAGCCCGCGGATCGCGGCGAAGGCCAGGTTGTTGCCGGCCGCGAAGCCGCCGTTGCGCTCGGAGGCGATCAGCCGGATCTCGGGATCCGGTCCGCCCCCGGGCCCGCTCGTCGCCAGATGCTCGGCCAGCCGCGCCGCATCGTCGCCGGGCGAGGCGTTGTCGACGATGAAGACGACGCGCCGCGGCAACGGCGCCAGCTCGCGCCGCAGCGCCGGCAGCGCTTCGATCACCATCTCGGCCGTGCCGTAGTTCACGATGGCCACGGCCACCGACATCGCATCCGGGTCCTGGCCCATGCGTTCCGATCCTCCGCCAAACCGGCCCGCGCCCCCTGCCCCGTCGCGCCGCCGAAGATCGCGCGTCTTATGCCCCAGCGCGCTCCGCATCGCCACCGACACGGCGCCGCGCCGACGCGTTCGCCCCCGCCCCGTGGCCGGGCGGCGACGCCTCGGCTTGATCGCACTGCCATCAATGCCTACACATCCCTCCATCCGACGGAGGCGCCCTTGGCCAGCATCACCATCCGCAATCTCGACGACGACGTGAAAAAGCGCCTGCGCCTGCGCGCCGCCGAGCATGGCCGGTCCATGGAGGAGGAGGCGCGCCATATCCTCCGCCGCGCCGTGGGCGAGGCGCCGCGCCGCGATCTCGCCCGCGCCATCCGCGCGCGCATCGCCCCCCTGGGCGGGGTGGAGCTCGACCTGCCCCCGCGCGATCCCCTGCGCGCACCGCCCGGCTTCGACTGACGCGGGCCCCGGATCCCGGCCATGATCCTCCTCGACACCAACGTGATCTCGGAACTGCTGCGCCCTGCGCCGGAGCCGCGCGTGGAGGCCTGGCTCGCCGCCCAGGACGGCGCCGGCGTCTTCCTCAGCGCCGTCTCCGCGGCCGAGCTGCGCTTCGGCGCGGCGCTCCTGCCCTCGGGACGCCGGCGCGAGGCCCTCATGGCCGCGCTCCACGCCATCCCGCGCGAAGACTTCGCCGGCCGCCTCCTGCCCTTCGACGACGCGGCGGCCGAGGCCTATGCCGAGATCGCCGCCGCGCGCCGGGCCGCCGGACGCCCCATCAGCGCCTTCGACGCCCAGATCGCGGCCATCGCCCGCGCGCAGGGCGCCGCCGTGGCGACGCGCAACGCGCGGGATTTCGAGGGATGCGGGATCGAGGTGATCGACCCCTGGATGCTTCGACCCTGATTTCGTCGCGCCCCGAACCGGGCTGCTGCCGTCCGATAGCCGATCCCCCGCCGGACGCCGCGCGCCGCCGACCGGCGCCCCCCTGCCGACGGTCTCGCGCCCGTCTCACATAGATGGTACGCAAGGAATCTCGCCAAGCCCCCCTTATCCGGACGCTTCGCCCATGGCCGCCCCCGCAACCGCTCCCGCAACCGCCCCCTCGCTGAAGATCGGCTACGCCCGCTGCTCCACCGAGGCCCAGGACCTCGAAGCCCAACGCGCCGCGCTCGCCGCCCTGGGCGTCGCGGCGGAGCGCATCTACACCGATCACGGCCTCACCGGCCGCACCCGCGCCCGCCCCGGCCTCGACCAGGCGCTGGCCGCCGCCCGCGCCGGCGACACGCTGGTGGTGCCCAAGCTCGACCGGCTCGCCCGCTCCGTCCCCGACGCGCGCGAGATCGCCGACGGCCTCGCCGCCCGCGGCGTGCGCCTGGCCCTGGGCGAGACCGTCTACGACCCGGCCGATCCCATGGGAAAGATGTTCTTCAACATCCTCGCCACCTTCGCCGAGTTCGAGGCCGACCTGATCCGCCTGCGCACCCGCGAGGGCATGGCCATCGCCCGCGCCAAGGGCCGCCTGAAGGGCCGCGCGCCCAAGCTCTCCCTGCGCCAGCGCCGAGAGCTGCGCCGCCTGCACGGCGAAGGCGCCCACTCCATCTCCGACCTCGCCGAGATTTTTGGCGTGTCCCGCCCGACGGTCTATCGGGTGCTTGCGCGGGAGGAGTAGGGCCCGGCGCCCATGTCCCGGCGGCCTCCGAGATCCCGTCTTAAGCGCATCAGTGCGAAAATACCGGACATCGAGCGGGCGCGGTCGCAGGCTCATGTCGTTGAAGAAAAAAGATTTAAAGGCGTTCAGGCGGGGGTGAAGCTCCGCGGAAAAAGCGAACTCCGGTCGTTTTCCGCAGGTTTCGGGGGACGTTTTCGCGGGTTTTCGCCGCTTTCCGCCGGTTTTCCGCGAGAAGCCGCAGGTGTCCGGCGCGTTCCGGGCGAAGATCGTCTCGCGCAGCGTGCGGGCGCCTCCCAGTCCCGCGAGACCCTGCGGCGCAGGGTCCGGGACGTCGCCCGCCTCGTCAGGGAGGACGGTCGGCATTCCGTGGTCATGCCGATCCAGACCCGCGATGCGGCGGACGTCGATGTCTACGATGCGCTCCGCCCTGCCCCGCCCTGCTCGACCGCCGCCGCTGAGCGGGGGGCGCCGCCCGTCGGCAGGTTTTCACCGCAAGCCCGGTCCAAGCCTTGGATTCGGTGCGCAGGGTTCAGGCGGTCCCTGTCCCCTGCATCAGGGTCGCGTTCTTCTTCCGGCGTCGACTCTCTCAGCTCTTCGTCTGCAAGCCCGCGCCATTCTCCGGTCGTCAGGCCCGCAATCCTGCGCAGGGTGTTTTTCAGGGTTAGGATTCAGGGTTACGCTCCCCGCGCCGCCCTGCATCCCTCTGACCTCAAACATCTTCCCAATCGTCTCGGTGGGCGAAAGCACGAAAAAAAGCGGATGAAAGCACGAAGATTGGTGGGCGAAAGCACGAAATCCATGCCCGTTATGCTGCATCGCAGCAAGCCCCTGCCTCGCCGCCGAAAACCCGAATCACCTTGACCGGGGTGGCTGAAAGCACGAGCCTTCGCCATGGCCTCGACCCGCGCGACAGCCCGCCGGCGCCGCTCCGCGCCGTCCTCCGCCGAAGCGCCGCGCGCCGCGGCCGCGAAGGCCTCCGGACCCGCCGAGGAAGCGGCCCGAGCGGCGGTCGACGTCCTGGCCGCGGACCCCGCCATCGAAAGCCCGCAGGGCGACCTCGCCGGCCGCCTTCCCGCCCGCCGGGGACAGGCCCCCGCTCCCCGCTCGCCGCTCCTGCCGGACCGCCGCCAACAGGCCGACTTCTTCGTCTGCGACATCTTCGATGCCGCGCCCAAGGGCGACATGGCCTCGATGGAGCACCCGGTCTTCTCGCTTTCCACCAAGCCCGACCTCGACGTGCGCCGCTACGAGAACGGCCCGAACTTCGTGGAGATCACCCCTTCGGTGAAAGGCCTCGCCACTGTCCATGACCGCGACGTGCTGATCTTCTGCATCTCCCAGGTGATCGCCGCGCTCAACGAGGGCCGGCGCGTCGACCGCCGCGTGCGCTTCAAGGCCTACGATCTGCTGAAGGCCACCAATCGCGGCGCCGACGGCCGCGGCTATCAGCAGCTGCGCGCCGCGCTGGAGCGTCTGCAGGGCACCGTCATCACCACCAACGTGACCACCGGCGACGAGGAGATCTTCGACGGCTTCGGCCTCATCGACCGGTTCCGCATCGTGCGCGAAACCCGCGACGGCCGCATGCAGGACATCGAGATCACGCTCTCCGACTGGGTCTTCAACGCGCTGGAGGCGCGCGAGGTGCTGACCCTGCACCGCGACTATTTCCGGCTGCGCAAACCCCTCGAACGCCGCCTCTACGAGCTGGCGCGCAAGCATTGCGGCGCCCAGTCGGAATGGCGCATCGGTCTGGAAAAGCTGCGGATGAAATGCGGGTCGACGAGTTCCCCGAAGGAATTCCGCCGCATGGTGCGCCGCGTGGCGGAAGAAGACGCCGCCCACGCCCACATGCCCGATTACGCGATGGAGCTGGCCTCGCGCGACGTGGTCATCTTCCGCTCCCGCGGCACGGTCCCGGTTCCCCTGACCGACGAGCTCTACGAGGGCCCCCTCCCCCCCGACGCCCATGCCGAGGCCCGCCAGGCCGCCCCCGGCTGGGACGTCCACGCGCTGGAGCAGGAATGGCGCAGGTGGTGCGGCAAGGAAGAGATCGAGCCCAAGCGGCCGGGCAGGCACTTCGTGAAGTTCTGCGCCAGCTGGGCGGAGCGGCGGGGGGCGGGGTGACCCCCGCCTCGGGTCCTTCTGCCGAACCCTGACCCGGGGGTGGTTCGGGCCCCGTCGCGCGTGGCGAACCCGAGCCCGACGCGGGTTGGGGTTGGGGTTGAGGTTGTTGTTTCAGGCCGAGCCGCAGGCGGAGATTTCCCCGCGGGGAAATCCCCGTCGGCCCGCTTTCGGCCGACGGGCCCTCGGCCTAAGCTGCGGCGGACCCGGCCCGCGGCTCAGGAGACCTCCCGCCTCATGCCCGATCATCGCGATCTCGCCGCGCTGCAGGCGCGGTCGCTCAGGCTGCAGGAGCGGGTGCGGCAGCAGACCTACTCGCCCGACAACGAAAAGGCGCTGCGCCGGTTCTCGGCCTGGGAGACGGCGGAGTTCGTGCTGCGGCTCTCCCCCGCCGATCTGCGCCGGGCGCTGGCCGAGGATCCGGCGCTTCCCCGCGGGGACGTGGCGCCGGGGGGGCAGCGCTGGTTCCGGGCGGAGGAGGTGGAGGCGCTGCGCCGGGCGCTCGCCCCCGGGCGGGGGCCGGGGCGGCCGCAGGGGCGGCGGGCCATCCGGGCGGCCGTGGCCAACTTCAAGGGCGGCGCCGGCAAGTCGACCGTGGCGCTGCATCTGGCCCATGGGGCGGCGCTCGACGGGTGGCGGGTGCTGCTGGTGGATTGCGATCCGCAGGCCACCCTCAGCCACGCCATGGGCATCACGGACGCCCAGGAGGATGCCACGGTCTGGGGCATCATGGCGCGGGATCTGGCGCGGGCCACGCGGGCGCTGAACGCCTCGCCGCCGGCGGCGGCCTCGGGGCGGCGCCCTGCCCTGCGGCGGGTGCCCGAGGCGATCGAGGCGCTGGGCCTCGAAACCCGCGATCCGGCGGACTTCATCCGCCCCACCGCCTGGCCGTCGATCGACATGATCCCGTCCTGCGCCAACGCCGCCTTCGTGGAATTCGCCACGGCGCAGTACCGGCATCTCAACCCCGACTGGGCGTTCTTCGCGGCGCTCTCGCGGTATCTCGACGGGCTGACGGACGAGGCCTTCGACCTGATCCTGTTCGATTGCCCGCCGGCCATCGGCTACCAGTCGATCAACGCGGTCTTCGCCGCCGACATGCTGCTGATCCCCACGGGGCCGGGCTATTGGGAATACGATTCCACCACCTCCTTCATCGGTCAGCTGGCCGAGGCGCTGGAGGATCTGGCGGCCGGGGCGGAGCAGGGCGCGCCGCTGCCCACGGGCCGGGTGACCCTGCCCAAAAGCTTCGCGGCGATGCGGGTTCTGCTGACCCGGATGGAGCCGGGCAACGCCCTGCACGAGGCCATGCGCGGGGCCTATGCCCAGGTCTTCGGCGCGACGCTGTGCGCGGCGGAGGTGGAGCATACGCGGGCGGTGGAGCAGTCCGGCCGCTTCCTCTGCTCGGTCTACGAAATGGATTATCGGGACATGACGCGGGAGACCTGGAAGCGGGCGCGGCGCAGCTTCGACGCGGTCTGGGACGAGGTCCGGGGCGTGCTGGAGGAGGCCTGGGAGGCGGTTCCCCGGTCCGATTTCCCCGCGGGGAAATCGGGGGCGGCGCCGGCGGGGACGGCCGAGGACGCCGCGGAGGATGTCCCCGCGGGGAAAGAGGGTCGACGGGATTTCCCCGCGGGGAAATCCCCGTCCGTGGCGCCGGGAGCTCAGGCCGGGGAAACCGCGACGGATGTCCCCGCGGGGAAAGGCGGGGGAAAGGATCAGTCCGGCGGATCGGGGAGCCGGGCCGAGGCCTGGGCGCCGCGCTCGGACAAGATCTCGGAGGAGTTCCCCGCGGGGAAAGACGGTCGAAAGGATTTCCCCGCGGGGAAATCCCCGGGGACCGATGGTTGCGGGGATATCCGGGCGCCGGGCGCCTCCGCTGCGGCCCCGGGGACACGGCCGCCGGAAACGCGCGAGGATTTCCCCGCGGGGAAACCTGACGCTAAGCTTTTCCCCGCGGGGAACTCCGTGTGGATATCGGCGGGGAATACCGCGGGGGCCTCGGCGGGGAATGCCCCGGGGGCATCGGCGGGCAGTTCCCCGGGGACCCCGAGGACGGAGGACGAGACATGAGCCGGCGCAAGCTGTTCGAGATCGATCTGCCGCCCGACCCCGAGGTGGACGAGACGGCGACGGACGAGACGGCGGCGGAGGCGGGCGGGCGCCCTGCCCCCGGGCTCGAAACCAAATCCGCAGGCTTCGGCGACGGCCGCGACGCATCGACCCCCGACCGCGGAGCGTCCCCATCGACCCCCGGCCGCGGAGCGTCCATATCCGGGCCCGGCCGCGGGCCGTCCATATCAGGGCCCGGCCGCGGGCCCATGGCCTCCGCCGTGCGCGAAACCCTGCGCGCGCGCCTGACCCGCGCCGAGGACGAGGCCGCCGTCGCCGCGGAGAACCACGCCCTCGCCGAAGAGCTGCTGCGCCTGAAGGCCGAGGGCCTTTTCGCCGAACGCGTGCCCCTGGACCTGATCGACGAGACCCGCCTGACCCGCGACCGCCGCGCCCAGGCCGCGCCGGACGTGGAGGACCTCAAGACCTCGATCCGCGAGACGGGCCTGTCCAACCCCATCCGGGTGGAGCGGGCCGGCGCCCGATACGAGCTGATCCAGGGCTGGCGGCGCCTGCGCGCCTTCCGCGCCCTGCTGGCCGACACCGGCGCGGCGCAATGGGCGACGATCCCGGCCGCCGTGGAGCCCGAGGGCGGCGACCTGGAGCTCGCCTATCGCCGCATGGTCGACGAGAACCTGGTGCGCGAGGACATCTCCTTCGCCGAAATGGCCGAGCTGGCGCGCGCCTATGCCGATGATCCGCGCACCGGCGCCGACACGGCGGCCGAGGCGACGGGCGCGCTCTATCGCTCCGCCGGCGCGCAGAAGCGCAGCTACATCCGCGCCTTCGCCGAGCTGCTGGAGATGCTGGACGGCGCCCTGGCGCATCCGCAGGCCCTGCCCCGCAGCCTGGGCCTGGACCTGCGCCGCGTGCTGGCCGCCACGGGCCCCCAGGGCGCCGCGACCCTGCGCCGGGGCCTGGAGAAGCGGCCCGAGCGCGACGCGGCCGAGGAGACGGCGTTCCTGCGCCGCTTCGTGACCACGGCGCTGGAGACCGTGGCGGACATCGCCCGGCGCGGCGGCGCCGAGGACCCGTCGCGGATCGAGCCGCCGGCGGTTCCGCGCCTGGGCCGCCCCCCGGCGCCGGCGCTGGAGGTGCGGCTGGAGGGGTCGGGCCTGCGCGCGGTGCTCAAGGCCGGGCGGCTGGAGATGAGCGGGCTGGGCGCGGCGGCGGAGGACCTGGACGAGGCGCGCCTGCGCGCCGCGCTGGAGGCGTTCGAGAGAGCGCTGCGGGGCTAGGGCCGGGGGGGTGGGGCCGGCGGGGGCGCCTGGCCTGAAACGCCCGGCGCCGGATCCCTGCCGGTTCCCCGCGGGGACCCGGCGCCGGGCAGGGCGGTCGGGCCCCCCTCGGCCCCCGCCCGTTCGGTCCGGTTCCGTCCGGTCCTGTTCCGTGGGGGGGGCGCCTCAGGCGGCGCGGCGGCGCCTGACCCAGCCGGCCAGGGCGAAGGCGCTCGCCGTCAGCACGATCCCCGCGGGGACGGGCATGGCATGGACCGAGACCAGATCCTGCGCGTCCGGATCGTTGGCCTGGCCGTTCCACAGCGTGAGCTGGAACCGCTTGGGACCCGCATAGGCGGCGGCGTCGGCGAGATACCGGTTGGCCAGGGTCGAGACCTGCGCGCGGCCGGAGGTCATCTTGAAGAAGTCCGTGCCCGAGCCGGTCGTCACGTCGCCGTCGGTGTCGTAGACCGAGTCCCAGATCGCCGCCTGGAAGGCCGCCGATGCGTCGTGGTTCACCCCGGTTTCGAAGACAGCCGTGTCGTAGACCGCGTCGAACAGGGATTGCAGCCGCGCCAGCGCCGCGGTCGGGATCGGCGAGGGCGACGTCGCGTAGTCGATCGGGTTGGTCACCGGGGGCGTGCCGCCGGAGATGTAGTCGAACAGATCGATGCACCAGGCGACGAAGCTGTCGGTCGTGCCGTGATGGGACATGGTGAAGGCGCCGGCGCTGGCCCCGCCCGAGGCGCTTTCCCCCGGGGCCGGCCAGCCGGCGGCCGCCGACCAGCCGATGTTGCGGCGGCCATGGTCCTGCCCGTCGAAATCGAGCTGCACGGTGGTCGCGGCGGCGGCCGAGGCCGCCAGGCCCGCCGCGGCGAGCGCGGCGGCGAAGATGGATGCGTGTCGCATGGAGCCTCCCCAAGCTCTTGAAGACTGCGGAGCGCCCGACGCGACACGGCGCGATTCGAAATGAAATTCGTGTGAAGCTTACATGAAAATCGGGCGAAAATCCGGCCGAGGACGGGGCAGGGCGCGGGGCGGCGCCTTAAGCCATGAAATAATTGATTTTTTTGATATGTTGCAGCGCAGTATTCGCGGCGCGGTCCGGCCGTGGGGACTTGGCGGTCTTGCGAGGGCGTCTTGCGGGGCCGTCAGGTCTGCTCGAGCGCCGGGTCGCGAGGACTTCAGGCTTGCCGCGTGGCGGCGTTTCCTTATGCGCCCCGACGGCGGGGTTTTTTTTATGCGCCGCCCCGACGGCGGCGACGCACCAGCGCCGCCAGGCCGAAGCCGCCCAGCAACAGCATCGCGCCCGCGGGCAGGGGCATGGAGATCGCCACCAGGCTCTGCGTGTTGGAGGCGCGGCCGTCGTATTCCACCAGCTTCACCGTGGGCGTCGGGCCGGCGAAGTCGCGCGCCAGGGCCAGATAGGCGTTGGCCTGCTTGCGCACCGCCCAGTGGTTCTGGGACTGCCAGCCGTCGCGGATCTTGAAGTAATCCGGCTCGGACGGGTCCGACACCTTCTTCCAGTGGAAGTCGCCCGCATCCCAGTCGTCGTCGTAGATCGCGTCCCAGATCGCCACCTGGAAGGCGGCGGTCTTGACCTGGCTGGCGAGCACCGCGTCCTCGTCGTAGGCGGCGGCGAAGAGCCGTTCGAGATCGCCGCGCTGTTCGGTCGTGAGCACGTTCTGCCGCACATAGGTGCGCGACGTCCCTTCCTGGTGCAGCGACGTGGCGATGTCGATGCACCAGGCGATGAAGGATTTGCCCGGATTGGTGCCGGTCACGCTGAAGGTGCCGGCATAGGCGTGGAAGTTCTGCGCCTCGCCCCCGGCGCGGGCCTGCACGCGCACGACGCGCGACCCCGCCTCGAACCCGTCGAAGGTGAGGTCGGTCGTCGTCGTGGCCAGAGCGGACCCGGCGCTCAGCGCCAGGGTCGTGCCGGCGGTCAGCGCCAGGGCGGCCGCGGCGGTCCATCGCGTAAGGGCGTGCATGCTCGGATTTCCCCCATCCGTGCCTGACATCGAAAGCTACGCGACGATTCGAATACGCTGTAATCTCTTCTAGCGTGTATCAGGCGCGCGGGGGTGAATGAAAGCTGAATCTTGGTTGACGTTCAAAGGGCCGTCACATTCCGAAAGCGGTTGTTCGAATCGCCGGCTGCCGTTAAGAGAGCATTAAGATTTGATGTGAGGGTCGCGTATTTCGCCCGCCGCATGTTTCCGGGGTCGCGTCGGTTGACCTCTTGAACGTTGCCCTTGGGGGTGCAGCCATGAAATTCGCGACTTGGGCCGCTGCCGCGGTCCTTTCCATCGCCCCGTTCGCCGCGCAGGCGGTGACGACGACCGAGGTCGGCGACCTCGACTACACGACGAACGGTCACGCCCTGCAGCTGTGGGAGATGACCGACGGCACGGACACGGCGACCGCGTCCGGCACCGTGACGACGGACGGGATCACCTTCGATCCGTTCGTGCAGGTTCTGAACGATCTCTCCAACGGATCTCTTCTGACGGGCGAGCTCATCACGGGTCCGGCCTCCACCACCGCCGGTTCGGTCAAGTTCAAGTTCCAGGCCGTGGGCTCGGGCCTGGTGGCGACCAACTTCTCGACCGAAAGCCCGCTGGCGGCGTGGACCGGTCTTGAGATCTCGTGGCTGGATTCGAGCATGAACGTGCTGAGCACGCTCGACTCGAACTTCAACAGCACGACGCTCTTCACCACCTTCGCCGAGGGCGACGAGCAGTTCCTCGTGGCCTCGTGGGACGGCTACACGAACAACGGCAGCAACCTGGATTTCCGGGTCGAAGCCGCCATCCCCGTGCCCGCCGGCGTCCTGCTGATCGGCACCGCGTTCCTCGCCGCCGGCGCCGCGCGCCGCTTCGGCCGCAAGGCGGCCTGAGCGACGGCGGACGGCCTCGCCCGTGCGGTAAACCATGAAAAGGGGCCGTTCCGCGGCCCCTTCGCTTTGCGAGGCTTGCCGCAACGGCTCAAATATATGAACATTTGGTTCATGTTTTAGAGATTCGGACCCGCAGGGCGGGGCCTGCGCTCCGAAACGCCGCCGCGATCATCTGCAGGGGGATGCAGCATGAACCGACAGGGCTTCGCCGAGACCTTGGACCTCGCCGCGCCGGCGCCCGCCGAGCGCGCCGAGCGCGATCTGGCCGCCGGCCTCTACGCCCGCCGCGGCAAGCGCGCGCTCGACACCGTCCTGATCCTGCTCGCCGCGCCCTTCGTGCTGCCGGTCGTCGCCCTGCTGGCGCTGCTGGTGGCGCTGGACGGCGGGCCGGCCTTCTACGGGCAGACGCGCCTGGGCAAGGGCGGCCGGCCCTTCACCTGCTGGAAGCTGCGCTCCATGGCCGTGGACGCCGACGCGCGCCTCGCCGCGCTGCTGGCCGAGGATCCCGCCGCCGCCGCCGAATGGGCCCGCAGCCAGAAGCTGAGCCGCGATCCGCGCATCACGCCCCTGGGCCGCCGGCTGCGCGCGGTCAGCTTCGACGAGCTGCCGCAGCTGTGGAACGTGCTGCGCGGCGAGATGGCCCTGGTGGGCCCGCGCCCCATGACGCCCGAGCAGGCGCCGATCTATCCCGGCCGCGCCTATTTCGCGGTGCGCCCGGGGCTGACCGGGCCCTGGCAGGTCTCCGAACGTCACGAGAGCGCCTTCGCCGGCCGCGCCGGCTACGACGCCGCCTATGTGCGCGACCTGTCCCTGGCCTCCGACATCCGCCTGCTGGCCCGCACCGTCGGCGTGGTCCTGCGCGGGCAGGGGGCCTGAGCGGGGGGGCGTCGGGCGTTCAAAACCCCAAGGCTTGCATGTGAACACCGCACCTTTACAGCGAGGCTATCCGAAATCGGTCAAAACGACTGGCCAAGGCTCCGGCTCGCTATGATCCGGGTCGGAAAGGCCGTCGAGACACGCTCGATCCGTAGATCCTCGCTCAGATAACTGGGTTCTTGCGGGTGTCCAGCTCATGTGGACCCACAACAGAGCGTAGGCTATTGATATGTGCTGAATTCAAAATAATAACAATATCTTGTTGATCAGTATTATAGGAATCCACCCACATAATGAATGCTGCATTTTTCACTTTGAAATAAACTAAAAATCTCTCAAGTATAATATCCAGTAAATGCCCCCCCTATAATATGAGAAATTCGTATCAATATAGGCCTCATACATTTCGAAAGTTGCCTCGCCACCCCTTGGGATCATCAAGAATCCTACGCCCTGAAACATTGCCCCTGGTTCTATGTATTGGGACTGGGTGAACGAGCGTCCCTCGTGCAGCCAGATCGGGGTTCCCGGCGGGGAGGGCTGGTTCAGCAGCATCGGGAAGGGATTGGCGAAGGCCAGCGTCGCCACGCGGCCGGCCCCCGGGTCTTGGGCGCCCGCGGCCCGCAACGCCTCGAGGCCGGCGAGAACGCCGGCGCGTCCGTCGGGAACCGAGTTCAGCAGGCCGGTCGGCTGCTCGATCAGATAGGGCTCGAATCTCAGATCGGCGTAAGGCGTTCCGGCGAAGGCAGGATCCGGACCGTTCAGACGATATTGCAGCCGCTGTCCGACATGCATGCCGATGTCGACGATCGGATAGAAAGAAACGAACATGACGGCGCCCGAGACCAGAACGCGCGCCCGAGCATCGAAGGCGCGGTCGTTCGCCGCCGGGCCGCGCAGTCGGTTCGTCCATTCCAGCGCGACGAGCGGAACCAGCGGATAGACGGCCGCCTCGAACGCGTAGTGGTTCTGCATCAGGATCGCGCAGCCCGCGCCGGCCAGCAGCGACATGAACGCGATCGGTCGTAGAAACTCCGCGGCCTCCGCCAGCCGCAGGGGCCGGGATGGAAAGCGCTCGACGGTCGCGAGATAGGCGATGGCCCCGATGATGCCATAGAGCGCCATTTCGCCGAACTGCGCGAACAGCTTTCTCAGCCGCAATCCGTTCGCGGGCATCTGCGCGGTCGTGGCGAGATCCTTGAAATAGGCCGACACCTGCCCCGTGCCGGCCTCGAAAACGCCGAGGGTGGCGATGAACGCGACTATGATGAACAGGCTGTCGCGCCGGGACTCGGAGATCAACACGAAGCGTGCGCCTGCCAAGCCCAGCGCCGCAGCGCCGTACGTGACCTTGAGCATGAGCAAAAGCGCTATGGCGAGGCCCAAGACCAGATCGGCCCAGGGATCGCGGCGATGGGGAAGAACCAGCCGCAGCGCGACGGGGATGAAAAGCGCCCAGGCCCAGCGGTTGTAGGGCGCGAGGAAATGCATGGCCGCGTCGCTCAGCACTTCGCCGTTGCCGCGCCCGGACACGGCGACGGTCGCCACCGAGAGCAGAACGATGGAGAGCCCCAGCAGGCTCATCTGCCGTCGGAGCATGATCACGGTGAGCAGGAGCGCCAGAAGCCCGGCGAGGGCGCCGGCATGCATGACGGTCGAGGCCGTCGGCGTGCTGTCGAGCGCCGCCGCCAAGCCGTAGACATGGTAATAGACCGGCCCGATCGGACTGAAGAAGTCCACGCTTGAAAGCAGACCATGCCGGGCCTTGTTCAGAGCCTCCGTGGCGGTCCAGAAATCTCCGAAGTAACCATCGTGGTTGAAATAAATGCCCTCGGCGAGCCCGGCCAGGCAGAGCGCTGCCGCGGCTCCGACAAGATTGAGCGCCGCCATGTTGGCGAAGTACCGACCTGGCGTCGAAAACGTTATGAAGGCTGCGGCAATGATGAACGCCGTGGCCGTCAGATAGACGGCGAGCATCATCATGGGGGATATCCCAAGGCGAGGCGGCGCGCAGCCTCGGGAGGATCGGCGATGAACGCATCGACCTGATCCGGCGTGCCCAGCATGCCTACATCGTCCAGCCGCACCTGGGAGATGCGGACCGTCGCGCCGTCGGCGATCAGCTGGTTGTAGAGCGGGGCCACGTAGCGCTCTCCCTTTTCCTCGCGGCCGGCCACGCCGTAATAGGCGTGATAGGCCTCCACGTAGCGGCGGGCGCTGTCGAACCAGTAAAGCCCGACCGTCGCATGATCCGAAATCCGGCGCTTTTCGCGCAGTTCGACGACGTCGCCGCGCGCGTCGAGCCGGGCGAAGGACCAGCCGTCGCCTGGGGCCGGAAAGCAGGGAATCCAGCCGGCGCAGTCCTGGGGAGAGGGCGGCGCCATCGCCCGCGGGGCGACGAAGGTGTCGATGTTGTAGATCGCGAACGGCGCGTCCTGCGGCGCGGACCGGGCCAGCAGAAGCGCGGTCGTCGCCTGCCCGTCGGTCATCTCCTCGATCGTCGCGACCTCGGCCTCGGCGATGCCGAGCGCGCCGAGCCGCGTGGGGATGTAGTCCGTCGCCCCAAGCTCGCCCCGCACGGCGAAGGCGAAGCGCCAGCCGGCGGCGCGGAACGCCTCGAGGCTCAGCATCGACCAGTCGAACAGCGGCCTGCCGAGCGCGTCGACCTCGTATTTCGGCCTGTCGTATCCGGCCTTGGCGAAACGGCTGCCGAGGCCGGCCATGGTGATCGCGAGCGTGCCGCTCATGGACGATCGTCCTCGCGCTTGCGGCCGGTCTCGGCCGTCTTGGCCAGGCGGTCGCGTTCGACCAAGGCGTTCAGCGCGTCGAAATCGAGCTCCACGAACTCCCGAGGCCGCACGGCGCGGTCGTCGATGTAGAAGCCCTGACGGCCCGGCCAGGGCTTGGCCAGATGAAGCTCGTCGAACGGAACGTCGTGCTCCGCGAGCCATCGCAGCATGTCCGGCGCGACATGCTTGCCGATCCGCCCGACATTGCCCTCGTTGCTGCGCATGCCGCGGGCCGAGTGGAGAATGATCCGCCAGCCTTCGGCGTGCAGCGCGCGCAGCTTGGCGAGCATCCGCGGTTCGGGCGGCATGTCGGCATAGCGCTCGCCCGGCCGTTTGATCGGGCACAGCGTGCCGTCGACGTCGACGACGAGGGCCTTCTCTTCTTCAATCATCGATCCCCTCCAGCTCTTCGATGATGTCCCGCGCGATGAGGGCGAAGCCCAGCAGCTTTCCCTGATGGTCCAGATGCAGCGGCAGCATGGACAGGAACAGCGACGCCTCCACGGCGCGGACATGGCGATAGCGCCAGCCCTCCGCCTCGAGGCGGTCGCGGAACCTGCGCTTCATCCAGTCGGGCGCTCCGCCCCGATGGAGCCGCGCCTCGAGCGCGAGGTCGGCGTCGACTTCGATGGAGAACAAGCCGTTGTTCACGAAGTCGTAGCCGCCGCAGATGGAGTGCGAGAACTTGGCGATGTCGTAGAGCGGATGCATCAGCCCCTCCTCCCGCCGCGTCGCCCCGCGGGGGTCGATGAGGCGCATGAGGCCGATCCGCCGGTCGAAGAGAATGTTCGAAAGGCAGGGATCGCCGTGGCTGAAGGCCAGATGATCGGCGCCGTGATCGGCGAGGGCCCTGTCGATCAGCGGCGCCGCGCGGCGCCTGAGGCCGGCCAGCCCTTCGTCGATGGCCCCGGCCGCCAGATAGGCGTCGACGCGCCGCCCGACCTCGGCGTCCGCGAAGCGCTCCAGACGATCGTTCATCTTCCGCAGGATCTGTTCGCGACCGCGCTCCAGCACGGCCGGGGCGTCGAGCGGTTCGCGCGCGCGCGTCGCGGCGTAGGCGAAGAACTGGTCGAGCAGCTGATCGAAATGCGCCTCCGAGAAGGCGCCTAGCACGAACTGAAGCGCGGCGTCGGGAACCCTCAGGTTCTCCATCCTGTAGGACGCGTCGTCCGGGCCTTCCTCGTAGCCGAAGGTCGGCAGAAGGAACCGGCGCATCGCCGGAGGCGCCAGCTCGAAGAAGTCATGCTCGGCACGCATCTTGGCGATGTCGGTCGAGCTTTTGACGAAGACGTCGCCATCCGCCGAGAGGCTGTTGAAGGCCCGCGTTTCCGTCGCGCCCGCCAGAAAGCGTCGAAGCGATCCGGCCTGACGCAGATCGACGAATTCCAGCTGATGGGACGTGCGGGCCGCTTCGCCGGCGAGCTGCAGCATGAAGGAGCGCTTGTCCCTGGCCGAGCGCATCGACAGCAGCGCGGCGGCATCGGCCGGGAACAGCACGGTCGGCGCCTCGTCCTCGAAGACCGGTCCGAGGAGCATCGGCCGCAGCGCGTAGCGCATCTTGCGGATCAGGAAGCCGAGCTGCTCCATGTCGAGCGGCGCCGCGACCACGGGAAGCCGAAGCCAAAGGGTGTCGCCGCGCGCCGCTTCCATCCGCGCGACGACATGGTCCGCATCCTGGTCGGTGCGCAGCACCATGGTTTCGTCGGCGCCGGCGGCCGCGGCGAGCAGTTCGTCGAGATAGCGGCGCCGGCGGCGAAGCAGGTCGCCGAAATGGACGTCGCCGATCAAGCGTTCGAGCTCCGCCGGAGGCGGTTCCCGATCGTCGATGACGGCGAACAGCTGGGGTCTCATGAGGCGACCGAGCGCATCGCATGCGCCGTTGCGGGAACGCGCCGCGGCTCGTGGCGACGCCGCGCCAGATAGACCATCGCCACGACCGGCCATGGCAGCATCACCACGACGGTGGACACCGCCAGCGCGGCGCGCAGCAGCGGGTCGTCGCCCATGTTCCACCAGGATGCGGACAGGCGGGACCCGAGCAGATCGAACGCCTCGGCCATTTCGGCGAACACGCCCGCCGCCGTGCCGTTCACCAGCATCAGGCAGGCCAGAAGCTCGCACGACCACACCAGAAACGAGATGACGCACAATTCAGGGGCCCGCTTGCCGGCCACATGGGCGGCGTGCGTGACGACCACGCGGACGGCATCGATGTGGCGCAAGACCTCCAGGACGCGCGGATTGTTGTGCGTGGCGACGATGTAGTGCTGCAGCTCCGTGAGAATGCGCGGACCGACGACGACGATGGTCAGGGGCACGACCGCGGCGAACAGGGTGAACGCCGCCAGCATGGCGGGCGCGCTGTCCAGCGACAGCAGGATCACAAGCAGCGGCACGAGAAAGATCGCATCGAACATGCGGTCGATGAGCAGCATGGCCGCCGCGTAGACCGCCGCGCCGCTCAGTCTCCAAAGCTCGTGAAGCCGCAGCAGTTCGCCGGACTTGAACGGCAGAACCAGCGCGATCGGCGCCGTGGCCAGATGCATCAGCGCGGCGGTGCGGCCGGACACGCCCAGCAGATCGATGGACAGCAGCGCCAGGCGGACGGCGCGCAGACCATGGCTCGTCAAGTACAGAAGGCCGGCCGACAGGATCGCGATCCACGGCAGATCCTGCAGGAACGGGCGCAGAAGGGCGAAGACCAGGCCGGTCGCCGCGAGAAGCAGCGCGAAGGCTGCTGCACGCGCCCAGGACGCGCGCGCCCGTCGCCGCAGGTCGGAGCCGACGGCCTGCGCCGCGCCCGAAGGCCGCCTGGCCGTCATGGGTCCCATCGCGCAATCACGGTCGACGGGTAGGCCGTGCGCGGCGTCGCGCGGTGATCTTCCTCGAAGAAGCGCCGCTGGTTCGCGATCCGCCTCCAGAGCAGCCGCAAAAGCTGAAAGCCCATGCGCCCCAGCTTGGCGTTGGAGATCTGGTCTTCTTCACGCCATGTGAGCGGAAAAAACTTCAAAGAGGCGTTCCGGGCGGCAACAGCCAATATCAGATAGTAGTTGAAGGTGAGATCATCAGAAAATTTACGGTGAAACCCGTCGTTGAATGCTGATACCCTGAACATGTTCAAACCTGATCCAAGGTCGTAAAGGCGCTTTTTTGATATTGCAGAAAAAATGACGTTGAACACTCTGTTCGCCATCGTCCTGACAAAAGAATATCCTTTCAGCTTCGACCCCTTCATGAAACGGGCGCCCATCAAGAAGTCAAACTTTTCATGATCGCCCGCTTCGATCCGCGGCAGCAGGTCTTCGATCGATCCCTGGTCGTCGCCATGCAGGACGACGAGATGGTCGAAGCCTGCATCGCGGGCGAAGTCTATCGCCACCTTGTGAGACCCGCCCAATCCGTAATTGTCATCGTTCCTGAGAAGCGCTCGGACGGGAATCCGCACCGATGGAAGGGACGCGCGCGCCGCATCGCGCGTGGCATCCGTCGAGCCGTTGTCGATGCATATGATGCCGTCGAAGAAACGCGCGATATCCGCATCTTCGAAACTTCGAAGAACCCGGACGATCTGCGTTTCACAGTTATACATCGGAATGAAAACCAATATCGACATTCTGAACCTTACCTCGCCTCATTTCGAGTCTTGGGCGGCATCGCCGCCAAACCTTTCATGAAGAAAAAATTGGCGATGAGGCTGATCGGCGCGATCAGAAGCTTCGCGACGGCGACCGCCATGGATCTCACCTCCGCCGCCGCGATGTCGAGCAGGTCGGCGACCGCGGAAAACACGGCGACCCGTCCTTCGGTCATCATGCGGGAGAGGAACGCAACCGCTGCTGCGGCGACCAGAATGGAAAACACCTGCCAGATCAGATATTTTAAATAATTACCTGCATATTTTGCGTACTGACTGTCGCTGAATATAAAATACGACATGAAGTATACGAATGTCACGCCTGTCAACGATCCCATCCAGCTTGCGGCGAAGAAACCTGCGCCCAGATAGGCCGCAGCGGCCGAAGCCGATACATCCAGAAGCAAGCCCAGCCCCGATATGGCGGCGAACCTTATGAATTTTTCGGACACCATTCTATATCTTCACGAAATGACATCCGACATCCGCCGGGTCGTCCCGCGGCGTTCGATACGTTCGGCGTCGAGCGTGCGGCTTGCCATGACGCATTCCACCATTCTGCATAGTGAGACTCGCTGGCCGGCACCCTGCGCTTTCCCATACGCCATCAAGGATGTTTTTGTGAACTTGCGCTGAAAGAACCCCGCCTGCGACACCGCTTTCTTCGCCTTGCGCGTCCGTTGCGACACGTTCGGCAGGCAGGCATGGCCGCCGCGGAGGGCGCGGCGGGACATAGCTTCGTGAACGGGCCGGATGGCGCTTGATCGGCGGTTCCGGCTTGCAGTATTCGTTCAGCATAGATTCTTGGGGGAAGCTTTCCGATGACACAGCGCACGATGCCTATGCCCTTCGCCGCCGGCCTCGCCGGGCTCGGCTGGGGGCCCGCGCTGCTGATCGCGGCGGCGCTCGCCGCGGTCGGGCTGTTCCATGACGGCGCCGCGGCGCTGCTCGCCGCCTGGGCGACGCCGGAATACACCCATGGGCCCGTCATCCCGCTGCTCTCGGCCTATCTCTTCGCCCATCAGCTCAAGGCCTGGCCGCCGCGGCCCGGGCCCGTGGCGGATCGCTGGCCGGGGGTCGCGGTCGTCGGGCTGTCGCTGCTCTTCGCCGTCGCGGGCACCTGGACGGGCGTGCCGGACATCATCGCCTACGGGCTGATCGTCTGGATCGCCGGCGTGATCCTGATCAGCTTCGGCTGGGAGCGGGGGCGCCATTTCTGGCCCGCCGTGGTGCATCTGGTGTTCATGCTGCCCCTGCCGGGCTTCATCCACTACCACGTGACGTCCGAGCTGCAGCTGTTCAGCTCCTGGGTGGGGGTCGAGATGATCCGCATGGCCGGGGTGCCGGTGCTGCTTGACGGCAACATCATCGATCTGGGCGCGTTCAAGCTGGCCGTGGCGGAGGCGTGCTCGGGCCTGCGCTATCTCTTCCCGATCATGTCCTTCTCCTACGTCTTCGCCACGCTCTACAAGGGGCCGAACTGGCAGAAGGCGGTGCTGCTGCTGTCCGCGGCGCCGATCACCGTGGCCATGAACACCGTGCGCATCGCCATCATCGGCGTGATGGTGGACCGCTTCGGGATCTCCCACGCGGAGGGGCTGAGCCACTTCCTCGAAGGCTGGGTGATCTTTCTGACCTGCGTGATCCTGCTGTTCCTTCTGGCCTGGGCGATGCTGAAGCTGCAGCGTTCGCCCATGAGCCTGGCCGAGGCGATGGACATGGACCTGTCGGGCCTGGGCCCGCAGGCGGCGCGCCTGAAGCTGGTGCGGCCCTCGGGCGCGCTGGCGGCGGGCACGGTCGCGACGGCGGTCGCCGCGCTGTTCCTGGCAGCGGCGCCGGAGCGGGCGGTGATCAAGCCCGAGCGCGAGCCCCTGGCCCTGTTCCCGCGGGTGATCGACGACTGGCGCGGCGGGCTGCCGGAGATCCTGGAGCCGGCGGTGCAGCGGTCGCTGGGCGCCTACGACTACCTGCTGACCGACTTCGCGTCGGCCGAGGAGGCGGCGTCGGTGAACCTGCTGGTGGTCTATTACGAGGACCAGAAGGACGGCACGTTCCATTCGCCCGAGGTCTGCATTCCGGCGGGCGGCTGGGAGATCGCCAAGATCGAGACCGTGGACATGGCCGGGACCCTGGGCCTGGAGGGCGCGTTCACGGTCAACCGGGCGGTGATTCAGAAAGGCGTAAGCCGTCAGCTGGTGTACTTCTGGTTCGACGCGTCCGGGGTGCGGACGGCGTCGGGCATGGAGGCCAAGGCGTGGATGACCTGGCAGCGCATGACGATCGGCCGTCCCGACGGCGCGCTGGTGCGCCTGGTGACGCCGATCCTGCCGGACGAGGGCGAGGCCGGCGCCGAGGCGCGCCTGCAGCGCAAGCTGGCCGGCGTGGCGGGGGTTCTGCCGCGGTTCGTGCCGGAGTGAGGGGGCGGGGCGGCTGAGCCGTCCGACGCGCCCAAGGCGGCCCCTTGATCTTCGGAGCGGCGCGGGCGTGCCGCTGAAACCGCTCCGACGATCTGCGCGCGGCCGCTGAAAATCGTCGCGCAGGTTTTGCAGGCGCTGCAATCCAAGTCCTCCGACCGGTCCGCACCGAGCCGCCTTGACGACAAGAGGCGGCCCGGATGCGCGTCGAGGCCAAACGATGCATCCGAACGCGGCGATGCGGCGGACGAAGCGGCTTGATCTGGATCCGCGGTCGAGCGGTGCGACGCCCGGCCTAGGCCGCCTTGCCCTGCACCATGCGCTGGAAGACGTCGCTGCGCTCCAGCAGCTCGGCATAGGTTCCGCGGGCCGAGACCTGGCCGTTCTCCAGCACGAAGATCTCGTCGCAGCCTTCCACGGTGGTGAGCCGGTGGGCGATCATGATCACCGTCTTGTCGCCGCCGAGGCGGTTGACCGCCTCCATCACCGCGCGCTCGGTGACGTTGTCGAGGGCGGAAGTCGCCTCGTCGAAGACCAGCACGTCGGGATCGCGGTAGAGCGCCCGGGCGATGCCGATGCGCTGGCGCTGGCCGCCGGACAGGCGCACGCCGCGGTCGCCCACATAGGTGTCGTAGCCGTCGGGCAGCTCCTCGGCGACGAAGCGGTGAAGCTCGGCCATGCGGGCGGCGCGCTCGACCGCCTTCATGTCGATCTCGTCCTTGGGCAGGCCGAAGGCGATGTTGGCGGCGACGCTGTCGTCGGCGAGGAAGATCTGCTGCGGCACGTAGCCGATGGAGCGGCGCCAGGCGCTGCGCTCCTCCTCGGTGAGGATCGGGCGGCCATCGACGACGAGGGCGCCCTGCTGCGGCTCCAGCAGGCCCATGAGGACGTCGATGGCGGTGGTCTTGCCGGCGCCGGTGCCGCCGACGATGCCGATGGAGGCGCGGGCGGGGATCTCGAGGCTTAGGCCGTTCAGGGCGGGGCGCTCGGCGGCCGGATAGCCATAGACGACGGCGTCGAGGGCGAGGCGGGACTGCAGGCCCAGGGGCGGGCCAGGCGGAAGCGGAGCGGGCGGAGCCGAGGTCACGTCGGCATGGAGCGCTTCGAGGGCGGGGCGGCCGAAGCGCATCTCGGCGAGGGCGCGGTAGACCTCCTGCAGGGCCGGGGCGAGGCGCGAGCCGGCGAGCGCGTAGACGCCGGCGATGGGGAGAATGCTGCCGAGCGCGCCGTCGTTGAGGACGGCGAGCGCCAGCACCACCGCCATCATGCCGCCGAAGGCCAGCGCCTCGAGCAGATGCTTGGGAACCTGGCTGATGACGGCGTTCATGGCGCTGGCCTCCGCCACCCGCAGGGCCGGATCGGCGAAGCGGCGCGACATGCCGTCTTCGAGGCCCAGCACCTTGACCTCCTTGATGCCGCCGAGACCTTCCTGCGCGGTCTGGTAACGATCCCGATCAGCCCTCGCTCGGGCGCCGCCGAGTTCGGCCAGCGCGCGGCGCACGCCCAGGAAGACGAGCGCGTAACCTCCGCCGAGAACCAGAGCCGACAGCAGCGCGATGACCGGATCGATCACGATCAAAAGCGCGACGAGGAAGAGGACTAAGACGCCGTTGGATAGCGCACCCAGCAGGGGCGTGAGCACGGTATTCACCGTCTGCGCCACCTCATTAAGCACGTTCTTGGACAGATCGGCGCTGTGGCGGTTCAGGAACCAGGCATAGGGTTGAGCCAGGTAGCCGTCGAAGACCTTCCGCGCCAGCGAGGCGTGGCGCATCTGGGCGAAGCGCAAAAGGGCGTAGGTGGCGCCGGCCTTGAAAGCCAGTCCGCCCACATAGGCGATCACGGCGAAGACGCCCAGAAGGAGCAGGAATCCGAGCGGGGTCTCGGATCCGCTCAGCCCGTAGGCCCAGGAAAGCCAGGCGTTGCGCTCGACGATGCCGGGGTCGGAGAGGACCGCCAGGAACGGCATCACCGACGCGACGCCGAGCATGTTCACCAGGCCCATCAGCACCAGCAGGACCATCAGCAGCCAGAAGCGGCGGCGCTCGCGGGCGTCCAGCAGGTCCATCAGCTTGCGGTAGGCGTCCAGCATCACGGGCGTTCCTGCGCAGGGCCGCGGTGCGGCGGCGTCGCGTCTGGGTCTAGGCCCGAGGCGTAAAGGTCGGATTGCCGGGCCGCATCGCCGCGGGCCGGCGCCGACGTGGAGCCGGTCATGCGCGGTCCGCCCGGGCGGCGGCGTCCGGCAGCTCGACCAGGGCGGGCGAGGGGGCGGCGATGTCCGTCGCGCGCGGGGCGGCGATCACCGCATGCTCGGGCGCGTCGCGGGTCAGCACTGCATTGGCGCCGATCATGGCGTGAGCCCCGACCTCGACCGGGCCCAGGACCCTTGCGCCGGCGCCGATGTCCACGTGGCCGCCGATCCTCGGCGCGCCCTGGCGGTTGCGGGTCGTGCCGATCGTGACCTGCTGGAAGATCAGGCAGTTGGGGCCGATCTCCGCCGCGGGGTGGATCACCACGCCGTTGGGGTGGGGGAGGAGGAGGCCTCCGCCGATGCGGGCGTTGGTGGGGATGTCGGCCTGGGTCACCACGCTCCAGAACCGGTGCTGCAGCGTCCACCAGCGGCGCATCAGCGGGGCCCAGGGGCGCGGCGAGGCGTTCCACGCCTGCCAGCGGCGGATGCTGCGCAGCAGGCGGCGCGACGGGTCCCACCCGCGGCGGGGAACCTCCCGCGACCAGTCGGGCACGGTCGCGGAGATCTGCGGGGCCCCGCCCTCAGTCGCTGCCGTAGCCATAGCCGTAGTAGCGCCTGGGCATGAAGGCGCTCTTGTTCAGGACCACGCCGAGATCCGACGTCAGGGAGGTCAGCTGGCGGGCGCAGAGGTCGATTTCGGCGAGGGGGGTCTCGCCGGCGGCGGCGACCAGGAGGCCGCCGTCCACATGCTCCAGAAACGCCGAGGCGTCGTCGGAGGCCAGCAG
>JBCBYE010000139.1:0-8465 GCA_039816075.1 Pseudomonadota bacterium
CATGGCGACCTCGCCCTCCGCCTCGATCGTCTCGACGGGGGCGGTCATGGCGATGGCTGCGGACGGCGCGGTCTCCACCGGCGCGGTCATCGCGATCTTGGCGGCAGGCGCGTTGGCCCCGTCGATGTAGCGAAAGAGGCGCCGGAAGGCTTCGGTCGAATCCTCCGCCCGCGTCTCCGCGACGACCCGCCGGCCGTAGCGGCGGATCTCTACGTTATCGGCGGGTCGCGCGATCACCTCGTAGGGCACGAGCGGCGTGTCCTCGGCCGCAGCGGGCAGCGCCGCGGCGAGGAGCAGGAGGAGGGGGACGAACAAGCGGGTCATGCCACGAATACGCCCGGCACGCCGATGCGGTTCAGCGCGGGCTGATCGTCACAGTCCGTGCAACGGAGCGAACTTGGCCTCCAGATGGGCCAGCAGCGCGGTTTCGTCCGGCGGGGCGCCGACCGCGTCGGTCCAGAGCGCGGCGACCGGCTTGATCCGGCCCGGCGCATGGATGCGCGGGCGCAGCCAGTCGAGGACGGGCCGGAAGTCGCCCTGGCCCAGCGCCGCGTCGAGCGCCGGTTCGTCCTCGCGCAGGCGCTGCATCAGCGCGGCGGCGCCCATGTTGCCGAGGGTGTAGGTGGGGAAGTAGCCGATCAGCCCCTCGGACCAGTGCACGTCCTGCAGACAACCCTCGGCCGCGTTGGACGGGCGGCGGCCGAAATCGGCCTCGAAGCGCTCGTCCCAGGCCTGCGGCAGATCCTCGGCCGGCAGATCGCCCGACAGCAGCGCGCGTTCCAGGTCGAAGCGCAGGAGGATGTGCAGGTCGTACTGCGCCTCGTCGGCCGCGGTGCGGATGAAGCCGGGCTGCACGGCGTTGGCGGCGGCGTGGAACGCGTCGGGCCCGGCGAGGCCCATGTCGCCCAGATGCGCCTCGGCCATGCGATGGATCGCGGGCGCGGCGGCGGCGGCGCGGCCCACATGGTTCTCCCACAGGCGCGACTGGCTCTCGTGCACGCCCATCGAGGCATGGCCGCCGGCAGGCCGGCCCAGCAGCGCCTCGTCGACGCCCAGCTCGTAAAGCGCGTGGCCCGTCTCGTGCAGGGTCGAGTAGAGGCACTCCATCGGATCGTCTTCGCGCACGCGCGTGGTAATGCGCACGTCCCGCCCGCCGCCGGAGCTGAACGGGTGCACGGCGAGGTCGAGGCGGCCGACGCGCCAGTCGTAGCCGCAGGCCTCGGCCGCCGCGCGGGCGAGGGCGAGCTGGGCCGCCTGCGGAAAGCGGCCGCGGGCCTGCGGGGCCTGCGGCGCGCCGGCGATCCGGTCGAGCAGCGCCGTCAGCCCGGCGCGCAGGCGCGCGAAGGTCTCGGCCAGCGCGGCGGCGGAGGCGCCCGGCTCGTACTGATCGAGCAGCGCGTCATAGGGATCGCCGCCCCCGCCGGAAAGCGCCTGCGCCTCCTGCCGCCGCAGCGAGAGCATGCGGTCGAGCGCCGGCAGGAACGCGGCCGGATCGCGCTCCGCCTGGGCCTGCGCCCAGACCCGATGCGTCGCGGAGGCTTCGCGGGCCAGCGCCTCGGCCAAGTCGGCGGGGACCCGGGTGGACAGGGCGTGGCTGCGGGCGGCCTCGCGCAGGTCGGCGCGGCCAGCCTCGTCCAGATCGGCGGCCTCGGCCGCGGCGATCCAGTCGGGCAGGCGCGGATCGGTGCGCAACCCGTGCAGGACGGCGGCGAGGGCGCCGCGGCTTTCGGCCCGCTGCGCGGCGCCGGCCGGGGGCATGCAGGTTTCCTGATCCCAGGACAGGATCGAGGCGGCGTCCTCCAGCGCCGCGATGCGGTGATGGTGGGAGAGGAGGGCGGCGTAGGCGTCGGCAGCGGTCATGCGTCAGGTCCGTTCCGTTTGCTTCGGCGGCAAGGCTTGGGGCGCCCTGCCAGGACGGCGAGCGGCAGGCGTTTCGACGCCACGCCGGCGGGGTTTCTCGTGGCCGGCCTCAGGAGGCCCCGGATCAGGTCCGGGGCGAGACGGCGCTTGCGTTCGGCGGACGGAAGATCTCGGAGCATGGGCGCCGGTCGGCGAAGGAGGAGGCGACACGGCGAGGCCGGGCGCCTTCGAAGACGCGCCTTGGCGGGGCGTGGCGTGCGGTGGGGGCTGGTTGCCCCTTTCGCACGCGCCCCCGGCGGGGGTGGGGGCGCGACGTTCGCCGCCCGGGCGCGGCGCTCAGACGTCGAGGTTCTCCACGCTCAGCGCGTTCTCCTGGATGAACTGGCGGCGGGGCTCGACCACGTCGCCCATGAGCTTGGAGAAGATCTCGTCCGCCTCGCTGACCTCGTCCACGCGGACCTGCAGCAGCGTGCGCGCCTCCGGGTCCAGCGTGGTTTCCCAGAGCTGGTCGGGGTTCATCTCCCCAAGGCCCTTGTAGCGCTGGAGGGAGAGGCCGCGCTCGCCCTCCATCATCACGGCGTCCAGCAGTTCCTGCGGACCGCGCACGGGGTGGGCGCGCTCGCGCCGGCGGAAGACCGCGGGGGCCGCGTAGACGTCGCGGAGGCCCTGGCTCAGCGCTGCGAGGCGCCGCGCCTCCGGCCCGTTCAGACCGGCGCCGTCCAGCACGCGCACTTCGGCCACGCCGCGGATCACGCGGGTCAGGCGCAGGCCGCCATCGGCCATGGGGGCGCCGGTCCAGCCGCGCTCCGTCTCCGGCGCGTTGGCGTCGAGGCGGGCGGCGAGGGCGTCGGCGGCGGCCTGTAGGTCGGCCATTCCGCCCTCCGCCAGCAGGCCGCCGATGGCCGCCTGTTCCAGCGCGAAGCGCGGCAGGCGGGCGGGGAAGGCGGCGAGGGCGGAGCGCACGGCGCGCGCCTCCTCGATCAGGTCCGAAAGGTCGCGCCCGGTGCGCACCTCGCCCGTCGGCAGCTCCAGCGAGGCGTCCGAGGCGCCTTCGCTCAGCAGGTAATCGTCGAGCGCCCGCTGGTCCTTCAGATAGACCTCGGACTTGCCGCGCGCGACCTTGTAGAGCGGCGGCTGGGCGATGAAGAGGTGCCCGGCCTCCAGCAGCTCCGGCATCTGACGGTAGAAGAAGGTCAGGAGCAGCGTGCGGATATGCGCGCCGTCCACGTCGGCATCCGTCATGATGACGATCTTGTGGTAGCGCAGCTTGCCCAGGTCGAACTCGTCGCGGCCGATGCCGGTGCCCAGCGCCGTGATCAGGGTCCCGATCTCCTGGCTGGTGAGCATGCGGTCGAAGCGGGCGCGTTCGACGTTGAGGATCTTGCCGCGCAGGGGCAGCACCGCCTGATTGTGGCGCGACCGGCCCTGTTTGGCCGAACCGCCGGCGCTGTCGCCCTCCACCAGGAAAAGCTCGGACTTGGCCGGGTCCTTCTCCTGGCAATCGGCCAGCTTGCCGGGCAGCGAGGCGACGTCCATGGCCGTCTTTCGGCGCGTCAGCTCGCGCGCCTTGCGGGCGGCTTCGCGGGCCAGGGCGGCCTCGACGATCTTGCCGACGACGTGCTGGGCGTCCTTGGGGTTCTCCTCGAACCACTCGGTCAGCTTTTCGTTGAGCAGGCTTTCGACGGCCGGCCGAACTTCGGAGCTGACGAGCTTGTCCTTGGTCTGGCTGGAAAACTTGGGGTCGGGCACCTTCACCGACAGCACGCAGGTCAGCCCCTCGCGCGCGTCGTCGCCGCTGACCGTCACCTTCTCCCTCTTCGCGATGCCGCTGCTGGCGGCGTAGAGGTTCACCGTGCGCGTCAGCGCGCCGCGGAAGCCGGCCAGATGCGTGCCGCCGTCGCGTTGGGGGATGTTGTTGGTGAAGGGCAGCACCATCTCGTTGTAGCCGTCGTTCCACCACAGGGCGGCCTCGACCGAGATGCCGTCCTTTTCCCCGCGCACCAGGATGGGCGTCTCCATCAGGGGCGTGCGGGAGCGGTCTAGATGGCGCACGAAGGCTTCGACGCCGCCCTCGTAGTACATCTCCTCGACCACCGGCTCCGACCCCCGCTCGTCGCGCAGGCGGATGCGGACGCCGGAGTTGAGGAAGGCGAGCTCGCGCAGGCGATGCTCCAGCGTCTTGAAGACGAAGTCGCGGTTGGAGAACGTATCGAGGCTGGCCAGAAAGCGCACTTCGGTGCCGGTGTCCTCGGCCTCGCCGATCACCTCGAGCGGCGTGGCGGTGACGCCGTGCTCGAAGCGGGCGCGATGGGTCTTGCCGGCGCGCCGGATGGTGAGTTCGAGCCATTCCGAGAGGGCGTTGACGACGGAGACGCCGACGCCGTGCAGGCCGCCGGAGACCTTGTACGAGTTCTGGTCGAATTTCCCGCCAGCATGCAGCTGGGTCATGATGACCTCGGCCGCCGAGATCCCCTCGCCCTGGTGGATGTCGGTGGGGATGCCGCGGCCGTTGTCGGAGACGGAGACCGAGCCGTCGGCGTGCAGCGTGACGGCGACATGGTCGGCATGGCCGGCCAGCGCCTCGTCGATGCCGTTGTCGACGACCTCGTAGACCATGTGGTGCAGGCCAGAGCCGTCGTCGGTGTCGCCGATATACATGCCCGGTCGTTTGCGCACCGCCTCGAGGCCTTTGAGAACCTTGATGGACTCCGCGCCGTATTCGGCGCCGTCGTCGGGCCGCGCATCGTCGGTCATGCGCAGGGGTTTCCTCGTGATCTTCGCGGTAATTCTAAGCCGTTGCGCGGGGGGTGTCCATCAATGCCAGATGACGTCGTGAGCGGGCGATGCTCGGGTTTCCCGAGGCGCACGGTTCAAGCATCGGAGATATTCTGGTCTAGGCATCAGCCCAAGACAGCGGGACCGAGCTACATCAGGACCTGTCGGACACCCCATGGATCATTCTTGACCGATCGCCGGGGGACTGCGAACCTAAGGATAGTTAGAGAAGGTATCGGCAGCCCCTCGGCTTGCCGGAGCCAGCACCGGTCGCAGCGTTGGCGCGCTGCGACCGGTACGCTTTCAAGAGTATGACTTACAGGATTGGGCGCTAGATGCTTTTTTAAGCAAACCTGAACATTTTGCGGTTGACCCGCGTTGCGATACCACCCCTAGCTCGAACGCATAGAGAACATGGACGTTTTGTCAGCTCTGTTCCGCACACACTCTCTTCAAGCCGCGGCCGAGATCGGCTGGTGCAACACTCGATCAATTGATCTGTGAATCAGACGCTAAACGCGAAACACTACCACTGCTTCGACGTCCGCGTTTTCTGATCGTAAGTCGGCACAGTCCTAGAAACAGTCTCATATTGAGCCTTCGCAAAGGCTCTACGGTTTGCCCTGGGCCCAGCCCGCATGCGCCGCCGCCGCGGCCTGCGCGACGATGGGCGAGGAGATCGTGACCACGTGGCCGCTGAGCATGCGGCCGTCCTGCTCCAGTTTTTCCTTTCCGCTCTTCGTGGCCGCTCCGCCTCCTTCAGGTTCCGCCGGGGTCGCTGCGCCCGGCATGGGCGTCAATTCGCGGCGCGCAGGGTCGATCCCTCGGCGCCCTCCTCGACCGCGACGCGCATCGCCCGCCCCCCCAGCGCATCGAACAGCTCGGGGCCGGTTCCGGTCATCCAGGCCTGGGCGCCCACGGCGCAGACCTCGTCGTAAAGGGCCGCGCGGCGGTGTTCGTCCAGGTGGGCGGCGACCTCGTCGAGGAGGAGGATCGGCGCCGCGCCGCGGTCCTCGGCCTGCGCCCGGGCGGCGGCGAGCACGAGGGAGATCAGGAGCGCCTTCTGCTCTCCGGTGGAGCAAAGGCGCGCCTCCATCCCCTTGTCGGCGTAGACGGCGGCGAGGTCGGCGCGGTGCGGCCCCTCGAGCGTGCGGCCGGCGGCCTGGTCGCGCGACCGGCCGCGCGACCACATTTCGCGCAAGGCCTCGGGCGCGGCGGGGCCCTCGCCGGGCAGCGCAAGATCGGCGGCGGGAAAGGCGGTCTCGGCCCCATCCTGCGCGCGGGCCAGACGCGCGACGACGGCGTTGCGGGCGGCCGAGAGGGCGGCGCCTTCGTCGGACATCCGCGCCTCCAATGCATCGAACCAGCGCGGCTCCCTCACGTCGTCGCGCAGCAGGCGGTTGCGCTGCCGCATCGCCTTTTCGTAGGCGAGGGCGTGATCGGCGTGGCGCGCATCGAAGGCGAGGGTCAGCCGGTCGAGAAACCGCCGCCGCTCCCCCGCCCCTTCGATCCACAGGCGATCCATGGCGGGCGTCAGCCAAAGCAGGGGGATCAGCGCGCCCAATCGGGTCTGCGGCGCGGCCTTGCCGTCGATGCGGACCGCGCGCGAGAGGCTTTGGGCCGGCTGTTCGACGCCGGTCTCCACCTCATGCGCGCCATCGGGCGCGGCGAGGCGGGCCGAGACGCGCCAGCCGAGACCCTCCGGCCGCCGCGCCAGCGCCTCCGCCTCCGCCCGCCGCAGGCCGCGGCCGGGGGAGAGCAGCGAGACCGCCTCCAGCAGGTTGGTCTTGCCGGCGCCGTTGGGGCCATGAAGCGCCACGGGGCGTCCGTCCGACTCCAGCCGCGCCAGCCGGTGGGAGCGGAAATGCGACAGGGCGAGGAGGGAGAGGTGCAGGCGGGCCATCGGGCGCGGCCCGAAGGCCCGGGGGGCGATCCGGCCCCTCAGACCCGCATCGGCATGACGACGTAGATGGCGCTGTCGTCGTCGCCTTCGCGCACCAGCGTCGGATCGCCGGAGGCCTTGAAGAGGAAGACCGCGTTCTCCCGGTCCACCTGGCCGGCGATCTCCAGCAGGTACTTCGCGTTGAAGCCGATTTCCATGGGCTCGGCCCCATAGGCGACGGCCAGCTCCTCGGTCGCGGCGCCGCTTTCCGGAGCGTTGACGGAGAGCACGAGGCGATCCTCGGTCAGCGCCAGCTTCACGGCGCGGGCGCGCTCGGCGCTGACCGTGGCGACGCGGTCGACGGCGGACGCGAATTCGGCGGCGTCCACCTCCATCCGGTTGGGATTGCCGGCGGGGATCACGCGGGAATAGTCGGGGAACGACCCATCGATGACCTTGGAGGTCAGCGCCACGTCGCCGGAGGCGAAGCGCACCTTGGTCTCGGAGACGGAGACCTGCACCTCCGCCTCGTCGTCTTCGAGGATCTTGCGCAGCTCCCCCACGGTCTTGCGCGGCACGATGACGCCCGGCATCTCGGCCGCGCCCTCGGGCAGCGCGGCGTCGACCCGCGCCAGGCGATGGCCGTCGGTGGCGACGCAGCGCAGGGTCGCGCCCTCGGCCACGTGCATGTAGACGCCGTTGAGGTAGTAGCGCGTCTCTTCGGTCGAGATGGCGAACTTGGCCTTGTCGAACAGGCGGCGCAGCGTCGGCGCCTTTTCCGCGAAGGTCACGGCGTATTCCGACGACGCCATGACCGGAAAATCCTCCTTCGGCAGGGTCGCGAGCTTGAAGTCGGACCGGCCGGCCCGCACCTCGAGCCGCCCCGCGCCGGGATCGTGGCTGAGACCGGCCTGCGCGCCGTCGGGCAGCTTGCGCACGATCTCATGCAGCATGTGGGCGGGCGCGGTGACGGCGCCGGCCTGCTCGATCATCGCCGGGATGCTTTCGAGCGTTTCGACGTCCAGATCGGTGGCGCGGATCACGAGGCGGTCGTTCTCGGCCTCCAGCAGCACGTTCGAGAGGATGGGGATCGTCGTCCGACGCTCCACCACCCCCTGCGCGCGGCTCATCGCCTTCAGAAGGGCCGTCCGCTCGACGCTGATCTTCATCTCGCCCACCCGTGCCGGTCGCCGCCCCCGCGGACGGTCTGATGTTATCCTGCCGGCACGATACCGCACGGGCGGCCGGGCGCAACGGGCGGCGCGCCCGGGCGGCCGTTAACTGCGTCTGAACCCTCCAGCGCCTAGACGGCGCGCAAGACTTTGAATTCTTCGCCTGGAGGCCGGCCATGCTCGAACGGTTCAACATCACGCAGCGTATCGGCGCGGGCTTGGGCGTGCTGCTCGCGATCCTGCTCGCGCTTTCCGCCTTCACCTATGCCAGCATGACGACCATCGGCGCGGCGCTGGAGGATTACCGCTACGCGCAGCGGCAGACGACCGGGCTGGTGGATTTCTTCGAAGACGTGGCGGAGATGCGGCTGGCGGCGTTCAAGTATCGCGCGACGGCCGGCGAAGACGCGGCGGCGGAGGTCGAGGACAACGCGGCGGAGCTGGTGGAATTCGGCGATGCGGCGCCGGACCTCTTCGCAGGGCGGCCCGAGATGACGTCGAACATCGCGCAGCTCGCCGCGGATGCGGTCGCCTACCGCGCCGCGTTCACCGAAGCGCGGCAGGCCGGGATCGAGAAGCGCGCCGCGGCGGCCGCCTCGGTGGCGGCCGGCGAGTCGGCGCAGATCGCCCTGGGCCGGGTGCGCGATGAGGCGGAGCGGATCGGCCGCGCCGACGCCGCCGCGGCCGCCGGACGCGTGCAGGAAGCGCTGATGCTGTCGCGGTTCGAGCTGGAGCGATGGCTGCAGACGGACGAGGCGGCGGTGCTGGAAGAGGCG
>JBCBYE010000665.1:0-2539 GCA_039816075.1 Pseudomonadota bacterium
ATGGTGATGCGCCACTTCGCCGACGAGGTCTGAGCCCCGCGCCGCGCGCCGCAACCGGCCGTATCGCCCGGACCCCCGCCGGGGGCGCGGCCGAAGGGGGCATCGAGCCCCCTCCGCCCGCCTCGCCGCGCCAAGGCGCGTCTTCGAGGGCGCCCGGCGCCGCCGCAGGCGCCGCATCGACCGACCGCGGCGCCCGGCACGCCGGCGATCCAGAACGCGATCCCCATGCCGTATTTCGAAACCACGCTTTTCGCGGCGCCGGGGCTGGGTCTGCTCGCGGCGGCGATCATGGCCGGCTTGGGCTGGCTGGGCTGGCGCGTGCGATCGCTGCGCGCGCGCGGCGAGGGCTGGGACGACGGAGGCCGCGACGGCGCGTCGGCCTCCCGCGCCGCGGCTCCGCGCTCCGGATCGACCACGCGCGGCAGGACTCGCGCAGGCCCAGGCGATCGACCGAGCGCGCGCGTGGCTCTGGCGGCGGTGCTGATCGTGCTGATCGGCAATCTGGTCTTCTCCACGCAGGTCATGCCGCGCCTCGACGCCGCCTACCTGGCCGAGCCGCGCTGGGGCGGCACGCGGCTGCAGGCGGTGGCCGGCCTCTGGTCGATCCTCGGCGCGCTGACGCTGGCCATTCTGTTCCTGCTGGCGGCGCTCGGGCGGCGGCTGACGGCGCCGCTCGCCTCGCTGGGCGCGGGGGCCGACGCCTCGGCCCTGCCGATCCTAAACACCGCCTGCCTGGTGGGCTTCGGCGCGGTGGTGGCGGGCCTGCCGGCGTTCGCGCAGGTGCAGGGCGCCATCGAGGGCGTCGGCGGCGGACCGCTGGTCTCGCTGGCCATCTCCACCAGCGTTCTCGCCGGTCTGACCGGGTCCGCCTCGGGCGGGATGCGCATCGCGCTCGACGCGCTGGGCGCGGATTACGCCGCGATGGCGGCCGCGGGCCAGGTCTCGGCCGAGGCGCTGCACCGGGTCGCGGCGATCGCGACCGGCGGGCTCGACGCTCTGCCGCACAACGGCGCGGTCGTGACCCTGCTGAGCCTGTGCGGCCTGAGCCACCGGCAGAGCTATCCCGACATCTTCATGGTCGCGGTGGCAGGCCCGCTGCTGGCGCTGGCCGCGGTTCTGGTCGTCGCCGCGGGCACGGGGGCATCCTGAGCCCGGGCATGATGGGCGCCGAGCGGGTCGTCTCGTGTCCATCGTGGCGTTTGGGCTTGCGGCGCTCGCGTCGAACCAACGCTCGATGAGCGTGCATCACCCTCCCGGCGCCCCCCCCGCGCCCCGCGGCACGCCCGCGACCGGGAGGTCGCCGACGCTGAGCTGCGTTGCGGGACGGACCGGCGCGAGGAGCCTCCTCCCGGCAGGTCAATCCCACCAGAAATACCACCAATCGCTGACCATCAGCGTGGCGGCGAGGCAGGGCACGCAGCCGTCGCCTTGCAGGATGATGTCCTCGTTGTAGCGATACATTTCCGTCGCAAGCGCCATCGCCTCCTCGCGCGTCTCCGGCCGACGCGAGACCCGCATCTCGATGGTGTCGGACTGGATGACCACCGGAACCGCGCCGTAGCGCTCTCGCCAAGAGCGGAAGGCGGCGACGTGATGCTGGGCGGGCGGATTGCCGTTCCAGTCTCCCAACCCCAGGTGCGCCGGCGCTTCGGTCGGGTCCATGGACGGCAGAACGACGATGTGCACGGTGTCCAGAAAGCGATCTTCGAGAAGATCGGAGACGCTGTAAGGGCCTTGCGTCGCCGCGACGTCCGTCGGCCAAGGGGCGTTGAGGACATCCTCGTCGGTTCGCCTCCGTTCGCGTTCCCTGGCCTTGATCGTCGCGGGGGTTTCCAGGCCGCGGTCGACCAAGATCTCGCGCGTGCTCTCTTCGAGCCCGGACCAGTGGGCCTCGAGACTCCCGGGATGCGTCAGCGCTTCGGCGGCGGCCAGCGCCTGCTCGGTGTCGAGCGCGGCGGTCTCCCGATCCTCCGCCAGCCGCTGCAGGTCCTCGTCGCCGCCGACGATCACCGGCCATCCATCGCCCTCGTCGCGCAGCCGCTCCCACTCCCGCAGCGCGTGTTCGCCCGAGGTGGTGACGACCTCGTAGGGCAAAGACGACGGGATCGGGGAGTTCGCCAGCACCGCGGCGACGGGCGCCGACGAGAGCACCATGGACAGCACGATGAAGCTGAAAAACCAGCGCATAAGAACCACCTTTCACGAGTGTCCGGGCGATGCACCGCTACTGCCCCGCCTCGATCCGCAGCCGCGTCTCGAATGCCTTCGAGATGTGCGCGCGGGCGGCCGCGTCGGCGCCCTCTTCGTCGCGCGCCTCGATGGCCTTCACGATGGCGTCGTGCTCGTCCACGGTCTCGGCGCTGCGGATCGGGTCCGACAGCGACGCGCCGGTCAGCAGCGCCATGGTGCGGCGGATGCCCTCGAGCATGTTGTTGAGGAACCGGTTGTGGCTCGCCAGATGGATCTGCCGGTGGAACCGGCGGTTGTTGTCGCGCAGGCCCTCGCCGTCCGTGGTCAGACCGCGGCTCTCCTCCACCAG
>JBCBYE010000243.1:0-6430 GCA_039816075.1 Pseudomonadota bacterium
CGCATCCTCGGCCACCGCCTGCGCCAGCATTCGGCCCATGCGGCCGGAAACCCCTGTCACCGTTATGGGAATCTGATCGGCCATAGCGCCCTCCCTGTTTCGGCATTCCGGCTACCAAAACCTCGCCGCCGGCGCCATGCTCCGCCCGACCGCAATCGCCGGAGCGCCCATGACCGACGCCGAAGCCGCCCTCGTCCAGGCCGTGGAAGCCCGGCGCGCCGACCTGATCGCCCTGACCCAGGCGCTGGTGCGCATACCGTCGGTGAACCCCCCGGGCGCCGGCAACGCCGATTGCGCCGCTTTGATCGCCAAGCATATGGAAACCCATGGTTTTTCCTGCGAAACGATCCGCGCCCATGGGGCCCTCGCGGACAGCGACGCCCACCCGCGCACCAACGTCATCGCACGCCTGACCGGCGATGCGGACGGCCCCTGCGTCCACTTCAATTCCCATTACGACGTGGTGCCGCCGGGCGAGGGCTGGACCCGCGATCCCTATGGCGCCGAGCTGGACGACGGGCGCCTCTACGGCCGCGGAAGCTGCGACATGAAAGGCGGCCTCGCCGCCTCCATGATCGCGGCGGAGGTTCTGGCCGACCGGGGCGGCTGGCCCGGCCGCCTGGAACTCTCCGGCGTGGCGGACGAGGAGACGGGCGGCTTCGGCGGCGCCGAGTGGCTCGCCCGCAACGGCCTGTTTCACAAGGGAAAACAGGATCACGTCATCATCCCCGAACCGTTCTCTCCGCATCGGATCTGCGTCGGCCATCGCGGCGTCTGGTGGGGGGAGATCGAAACCTTCGGGCGCGTCGGCCACGGCTCCATGCCTTTCCTGGGCGAATGCGCCGTCCGCCATATGGGCGCGATCCTCCACGCTCTCGAAACCGAGTACATCCCCCTGATCCAGCAGCGGGAAACCGCCGCCCCCGTGGCCCCGGAGCCGGCGCGCCGCAGCTCCCTCAACATCGCCAGCCTGCATGGCGGCCAGCCGGAGGGGGCGGACGGCCACCTCGCCCCCAACGTCCCGGACCGCGCGCGCCTGATCTTCGATCGACGCCTGATCGCCGAGGAGAACCTCGACGCCGCGAAGCAGGAGCTTCGCGCGCTGCTGGACCGCGTCGCGGCCGATCGCGGCTTCCTCTACACCCTCCGCGATCTCTTTCAGGTCGCTCCGACCATGACCGACGAGCACGGCCCGGTCACCCGGGCCGCCGCCGGTTCCATCGCCTCCGTGCTGGGCCGCAATGCGGAAATCGTCTGTTCCCCAGGCACTTACGATCAGCGCTACTTCGACCAGATCGGCGGCGTGACCGACTGCATCGCCTATGGACCGGGAATGCTGGACCTGGCGCACCAGCCTGACGAATATGTCGAGGTCGAGGACCTCGTCGCCTCCGCCAAGGTCATGGCCGTGGCCGCCTGGCGCCTGCTCAGAAGCGAGGCCTGATCTCCGCGGCGCACGCCGCCCCCAACCGCAGGGAGACGACCATGAACCGCTGTCTTGCCGCCGCCGCGGCGCTCGCGCTGCTGGCCGGCGCCGCCCAGGCCCAACGCGCCGACATCACCGTCGGCGTGCAGCTGGAGCCGCCGAACCTCGATCCCACCGCCGGCGCCGCCGCGGCCATCGACGAGGTGGTCTACGCCAACGTGATGGAGGGGCTGACCCGCATCGACCGCACCGGCGCCGTGCAGCCCGCGCTCGCCCGGACGTGGGAGATCTCGGACGACGGGCTGACCTACACCTTCCGCCTGGTCGACGGCGCCACGTTCCACGACGGCACGACCTTCGACGCCGAGGACGTGAAGTTCAGCCTCGACCGCGCCATGGCCGAGGACAGCACCAACGCCCAGAAGGCCCTGTTCGAGCCCATCGAAACCGTTGAAGTCGTTGATCCCACGACGATTCAGGTGACGCTCAAGCGGCCTACGGGAAGCTTCCTGTTCAACATGGGCTGGGGCGACGCGGTGATCGTGGCGCCGGAATCGGCCGAGACCAACGCCACCAACCCCATCGGCACGGGCCCCTTCCGCTTCGTCGAATGGGCCAAGGGCGACCGCGTCGATCTCGCCCGCTACGACGGCTATTGGGGGGCGCCGGCGGCGCTCGATCGCGCGACGATCAAGTTCATCGCCGACCCCACGGCGGCCTTCGCCGCGCTGATGGCCGGGGACATCCACGCCTATCCCCGCTGGCCCGCGCCCGAGACCGTGCCGCAGCTGGAGGCGGATCCCCGCTTCACCGTCACCCGCGGCGCCTCCGAAGGCGAAACCATCCTCTCCACCAACAACAAGCAGCCGCCCTTCGACGATCTGCGCGTGCGCAAGGCGGTGGCCCATGCCATCGACCGGCAGGCGATCATCGATCTGGCCATGTTCGGCGAGGGGCTGCCCATCGGCTCGCACTTCCCTCCGCACAATCCCGACTACGTGGATCTGACCGGTCTGCACGCCCATGATCCGGAAAAGGCCAAGGCGCTGCTGGCCGAGGCCGGCTATCCCGACGGGTTTCAGGCGACGCTGAAGCTGCCGCCCCCCGCCTATGCCCGCCGCGGCGGCGAGGTGGTGGCCGCGCAGCTGCGCGAGGTCGGCATCGAGCTGGAGATCCAGAACGTCGAATGGGCGCAGTGGCTGGAACAGGTGTTCCGAAACAAGGACTTCGACCTGACCATCGTCAGCCATACGGAGCCGCGCGACATCAACATCTACGCCCGGCCCGACTATTACTTCCAGTACGACAACCCTGATTTCCAGGCGCTGATGGAGGAGCTGAACGCCGCCACCTCGCCGGAAACCCGCTCCGACATCCTCAAGACGGCCCAGCGCATGATCGCCGAGGATGCGGTCAACGGCTTTCTCATGCAGGGCGGAATCACCTCGGTCTTCCTCAAGGAGATCGAGGGTCTGTGGGAGAACCAGCCCACTCAGGCGACCGACCTGACGCAGGTGCGCTGGACGCAGTGAGACCCCATATGACGGGGCAGGGCGGGCCGGGGCGGCGCCTCGGCCCGCCGTCGTTTCAGACCGTCGTTTCAGACCGCCGTTTCGGCCCGCCGTCGCAACCCGTTCGTCGCCGGCGCCGCGTCGGTCAGCAGGGAGGACCCGACCGCATGATCATCCGTCTCGGCATCGTCGCGCTGGTGCTGCTGCTCGTCTATCTGGTGTGGCGCAATCTGGGCCTGCGTGCGCAGTTCCAGACCGAGCAGCGCAAGGCCTGGGACGAACCCTTGCAGGAGGGGACGGCGGCCGTGCTCACCGCCTCGCCCACCGCCTGGTGGTGGCTGGTGGGCCTGGCGCTGGCCGCGGCGGTGGTCGGGCGCATGCTCTTCGAACGGATCGGCGGCGGCGAGGCGCTGCACGACGCCGCGCTGCACGTCTTCTTCTTCTTCGGCCTGGCCGCCGTCGCCGCGCGCCGCGCCGTGCAGCTGTCGGAGCGGGTGGAGGTGACCTGGACCCGCCTCACCTCCCGCACCGTGCTGGGGGAGCGCTATTCGCTCTCCCTCGACGACGCGACCGGCGTGACCGAGACGGACCGCACCGCGCGCATCGCCTTCGCCGACGGCCGCATTCTGGAGCTGTCGCCCTGGCTCGAAGGCCGCTTCTGGCTGGCGCGGGAGCTCAAGCGGCGGTTCGACGGCGCGTAGACCGCCCGGCCGCCGCCGCCCGTCGAAGGTCGTCCGATCGGACATCTCCAGGCGCCGTCTCGCCCCGGACCTGATCCGGGGCCTCCTTCGGCCGCCGCCGGGCGCCCCCGCCGGTCCCGGCGTGTAGGCCGGCGCCCCGGTCCAACCGCCTCGCCGCCGGGTCCCGCGCCCCGCGCCCTTCGGCGATTGACGGCGCCGCCGCGGGCCGCCCATGCTGACGCACGCTCCCGCCCGCAACCCCGTCGGGGACCTCGCCCATGGCCGCCTTTCTGCTGCAACGTCTGGCGACGCTCGGCCTGACGCTGATCGCGGCGTCCATCGTCACGTTCCTGCTGCTGGAGGTCGTGCCCGGCGATCCGGCGCTGACCATGATGGGCCTCAACGCCTCCGACGAGGCGGTCGAGGCGCTGCGGCAGGAGCTCGGCCTCGGCGCCCCCCCCGTCCAGCGCTATTTCGCGTGGATCGGCGGGCTGCTGCAGGGCGATTTCGGCATCTCCTACACCTATCGCACCCCCGTGGCGGAGCTGGTGGCGGAGCGGGTCGTGATCTCGCTGCCGCTCACGCTCTATGCGCTCGGCCTATCCACGGTCATCGCCATTCCCGCCGGCGTTCTGGCGGCCGCCCGCCGCGGCGGGCCGGGCGACGTCGCGGTCACCGCCGCCACGCAGGTGGGCGTCGCGATCCCGAACTTCTGGTTCGCGATGCTGCTGGTGCTGCTCTTCGCCTCGGTCCTGCAGATCTTTTCCGCCGGCGGCTTTCCGGGCTGGGATGCGGGCTTCTGGGCCGGCATGAAGGCGCTGACCCTGCCGGCCGTGGCGCTCGCGCTGCCGCAGGCGGCGATCCTGACGCGGGTCATGCGCTCCGCCCTCCTCGATGCGCTGTCCGAGGATTACGTGCGCACCGCCCGGGCCAAGGGCCTGAGCCGCCGCGCGGTGCTGTGGCGGCACGCGCAGCGCAACGCGCTGATCCCGGTGCTGACCATCATCGGCATGCAGTTCAGCTTTCTGATGGCCGGCGCCATCATCATCGAGAACGTGTTCTTCCTGCCCGGCCTCGGCCGTCTGGTGTTCCAGGGCGTGGTGCAGCGCGACCTGATCGTCGTGCGCTCCGTCGTGATCCTGCTGGTCTTCGCCGTGGTGGTGGTGACGCTTCTGGTCGACCTCGCCTACGCCGCCGTGGACCCCAGGCTGCGAGAGGGCCGCCGGTGACCCTGCTCGGCGAAGACGCGCCCCGAACCCCGCCCGCCAAACGCCGCCGCCGCGCGCCGGCGACCCTTTGGATCGGCGGCGCGCTCTCGGCGCTGTTCGTCGGCCTCGCCCTGCTCAGCTACGTCTGGACGCCCTTCGACGTCACCAAGCTCGACGCCGCCTCCCGCCTGATCCCCCCGGGGACGGAGCGGTGGCTGGGCACGGACCATTTCGGCCGCGACGTCTTCTCCATGGTCATGGTCGGCGCGCGCACGTCCTTGGCCGTGGCGCTGATCGCGGTGGCCATGGGCGTGGTCTTCGGCGTGCCGCTGGGCCTCGCCGCCGCCGCGCGCCGCGGGTCCTGGCTGGACGAGGCGGTGATGCGGGTCAACGACCTGGTCTTCGCCTTCCCCTCGCTGCTGCTGGCGATCCTCATCACCGCTACGCTCGGCCCCGGCGCGGTCAACGCGATCCTCGCCATCGGCGTCTTCAACATCCCCGTCTTCGCCCGCCTCAGCCGCGGCGCGGCGCTCAGCCTGTGGACCCGCGACTACGTCATGGCGGCGCGGGCCGCGGGCAAGGGGCCGGCGCTGATCTCCGCCCAGCACATCCTGCCCAACATCGCCAACCTGCTGATCGTGCAGGCGACCATCCAGTTCAGCCTCGGCATCCTGGCCGAGGCCGGCCTCTCCTATGTGGGCCTCGGCGCGCAGCCGCCGCTGCCCTCCTGGGGCCGCATGCTGTCGGAAACCCAGACCTTCATCGCCTTCGCGCCCTGGACGGCGATCTTCCCCGGCGCGGCGATCTTCCTCGCCGTTCTCGGTCTCAACCTGCTCGGCGACGGTCTGCGCGACCTCTACGATCCGCGGCTGAGGCGCGCGCGATGAGCCTGCTGCGCGTGGAGGGGCTGAACCTGGCCATCGGCGACGCCCGCATCCTGCGCGACGTGACCCTGCACATCGCGCCCGGGGAAACCCTGGGCCTGGTGGGCGAGAGCGGGTCGGGCAAATCCATGACCGCGCTCTCCACCATGCGCCTGCTGCCCGACGCGGCGCGCATGTCCGGGCGCATCCTGCTCGACGGCGAGGATCTGTCCGCGCTGCCGGAGCGGGGCATGCAGACCGTGCGCGGCGCCCGCATCGGCATGGTGTTTCAGGAGCCCATGACCGCCCTCAACCCCGTGCAGACCATCGGCGCCCAGGTGATGGAGGTGGTGCGCCTGCACCGCCCCGACCTCGACGCCGAGGCCGCCGCGCGCGAGGCGCTGGCCCGCGCCGGTCTGCCGGAGGCGCAGTTCCCGCTGACCCGCCATCCCCACGACCTGTCCGGCGGACAGCGTCAGCGCGTGGTCATCGCCATGGCCACGGCCCTGCGCCCGCGCCTGCTGATCGCCGACGAGCCGACCACCGCGCTCGACGTCACCACGCAGGCGCGCATCCTCGACCTGCTGCGCGGTCTGGCGCGGGAGGACGGCGCCGGCCTGATGTTCATCACCCACGATCTCGCCGTGGTCGCCGACATGGCCGATCGCATCGCCATCATGAAGGACGGCGAAGTGGTCGAAGAGGGGGAGACCGTCGGCCTCTTCCGCGGCATGCGCCATCC
>JBCBYE010000378.1:0-4813 GCA_039816075.1 Pseudomonadota bacterium
CGCAGGCCGAGCCCATGCAGGGCGCGGCGCAGGCGCAGCTCCGGCCCGGTGTCGCGGCCCTTGACCGCGGCCATGACGCGGGCGCGCTGCTGGGGCGAGAAGACGTCGGCCATGCCCTCCGCCCTGCCGTTCGGCGCCGTCCCCGTCAAGCCGCCTTCTTGGCGCCGCCGACGGCGAGCCGCCGCCTTGCGCGGGCCTCGCCCGACGCGGCAGTCTCGAGGGCGGAAAGCGGCGACGGCGCCGCGGCGGGAGGATCCCTCATGACCGTGCTCATCGCCGGCGGCGGCATCGCCGGGCTGACGCTGGCCCTGACCTGCCGGCAGATCGGCGTCGATGTCCGCGTCTTCGAATCCGTGCGCGCGCCCGGCCCCCTGGGCGTCGGCATCAACCTGCAGCCCAATGCGGTGCGGGAGCTGGACGAGCTCGGCCTTGTGGATCTGCTGCCCGCCATCGGGGTGGAGACGCGGGAGTTCGGCCTTTACTCGACCCACGGGCTGGAGATCTGGCGGGAGCCCAGGGGCCGCGCCGCCGGCTACCGCTGGCCGCAATACTCGGTCCATCGCGGCGAACTGCAGATGGCGCTGTGGCGAGAGACCCTGGCGCGCCTGCCGGAGGGCTGCGTCGTCCCGGGCGCCCGCGCCATGGGGTGGGAGGAGCGGCCCGGCGGCGGCGTGCGCCTGCATCTGCAGACGCCAAACGGCCCGCGGGTGGAGGAGGGCGACCTGCTGATCGGCGCCGATGGGCTGCATTCGGCCATCCGCGCCTCGCTGCACCCGACTGAAGGGCCGCCGATCTGGTCCGGCTGCGTCCTGTGGCGCGCGGCGGTGCGGGCGAGGCCCTTCCGTCACGCCTCCATGGCGGTGATCGGATCGATGGATCAGCGCTTCGTCACCTACACGATCTCCCCCGAAGATCCGCAGACGGGCGAGGCGCTGGTCAACTGGATCGCCGAGCTGCGCTATGACGCGTCGGGCGGCTGGACGCGCGAGGACTGGAACCGCGAGGTCGCCGCCGACGTCTTTCTGCCCCAGTTCGAGGACTGGGATTTCGGCTGGATCGACTGCCCCGGCTTCATCCGCATGGCCGATCGCGTGTTCGAGTATCCGATGGTGGATCGCGATCCCCTGCCGTTCTGGACCCAAGGGCCCACGACGCTGATCGGCGATGCGGCGCATATCATGTGGCCGGTGGGATCGAACGGCGCCAGCCAGGGCATCATGGACGCGCGCAAGCTGGGCCGTGCGTTTCTGGACCACGGCGCGACGCGCGAGGCGCTGCTTGCCTACGAGGCGGAGCAGCGCCCGGCGGCCGAACGCATGATCCTCGCCGCACGGGCGCAACAGGGGCCCGACGCGCTGCTGGGCGTCGTGCAGGACCGCAGCGGCGGGCGTTTCGACAGCGTGGACGACGTCGTTCCGACGGCGGAGATGGCCGCGTGGCAGGACCGCTGGAAAGGCGTGGCGGGGCTGGCGCGCGAGACGTTGAACGGCGCCCCCCCGGTGGTTCCGGTCTGACGGTCGGGCCTCAGCCCGCCACGCGGATGCGCGGCTGATCGCGAAGCCAGTAAAGCAGGTTGTCGGTGAAGACGGGATTGCGCGTCAGCTCCACGTGCTCGCCCGGCAGCAGCAGCGTCGTGCGGTAGCGGATCGGACGCCGCGGCCCGTCGGGGTCGCGGCCGCCCTGCCGCTCGTCCGAGAGGGCGGAGGCGCGCAGAACCACGCCGTCGCCCTCCTCCACGCCGCGGACGGCCACGGCGCCGGTCTCGTCCAGCACCGCCGTCGCGGGCGTGTCCAGACCGGTTCCGACCACCAGGAAGAGATCCGTGCTCGGCGGCGTGCCGGGGCGGTCCAGCGCCGCGTGCACGCGGGCGGCGCGGTCCAGCGCGCGCGCCACATGGGCCTTGGCGCGCCGGCGCCGTTCCGCCGGGTCGGACACGTCGGGCATGAGGGTCGCGAGGCCGGCGGCCTGACCAGGGTCGAGCAGGCTCCATCCCATGGCGTCCCAGGCCTCCGCATCGAAGGTCGCCGCCGCCGGGCCGTCGAGGCCGCCGCGGCGCAGCCGCCCGTGCCGGTCGCGGGGCATCAGCTGAAAAAGGGAGGGATGCGTGCCCAGCAGCGCCGGCGGGTACACCGGCTGAAGCGGGCCCAGAGAGCGGCCGTTCACCAGGCTTTCGAACGCGGAGATCGAGCCGAGATTGGGCGGCGCGACGAAGACGACGCAGGCCGCGCGCCGCGCGCCGGCCCAGGTCAGCGCGGGCAGACCGCCGCCCGCGGGCAGGTCCGCCGCGCCGTGCATCAGCCACCAGCGCAGCACCAGAGTGCCCATGGAATGCGCGACGAAGTCGAACCGCAGCCTCGCCGCGGCCGGCGCGCGGCCGTAGCGGGCGCGGCGCACCCGCTCGATCTGCCGGGCCTTGCGCTCGATGAATGCGTCGAGGGCCTGCGCCGCCTCGACGATGTCGCGCCGCCAATCGTAGGGGAACTCCAGGCTGCCGGGGTTCTCGCCCTGGCGGGCCCGCTCCTCCGCCTCGGTTCGGCTGAATTCGTAGCCGCCGGCGTTCAGCGCTTCCACCAGGCCCGAATAGACCTGCTGCTGCACCACGCCGCCGAAGACCGAGGCGTTGGCCTCGCGCAGCACGCCGTCCACATGCACGCCGTCGGTCAGGGCGGAAAGCGGCTCGTCGCCGCGACCTATCGGCAGGGCAAGGCGGCGAAACCCCTCCGGCGTCGCCGGATCCTCCGACAGCCGACCCGGACCGCCCCAGAGGAAAGGGCCGTCGACGCCTTGCCGCAGGCGCGATCCGAGCGTGCCGGGCAGCGTCACCAGCGGCCGGCGCAGGGCGGGATCGACCGCGCTGCGATACTGGTAGAGCGCGCCCAGATCCGGATCCCGCGGAACCACGGCGCAGCCGCCGGTCGCCGCGGCCCCCAGCAAGAATGTACGCCGTTTCATGGCGCCGCCTCCCCAGAACCGTCTTTTCGCAAAGCTTCGAGGGCGGCGCCGCCCGGGTCAATTCACGATGGCCGGCCGGCTCAGACGGGCAGGGCGTGCCCGTCCTTGGGCTGGCGCAGCACCAGATGCGTCTGGGTGGAGGCGACGGCGGGATGCTGGAGCAGGCGGTCCATCAAGAACCGCTCATAGGCGCCGACCGACGGCGTGCGGACCACCAGCGTGTAATCATGGCCGCCGGTGACGGCGTAGCATTGCAGGATCTCGGGCGCGGCCCGCACGAAGCGCTCGAACTCCGCCCGCGTCTCGGCGGATTGACCGGCGATGTCGACCTCGACCAGCGCGCAGACGTCCAGGCCCAGACGCTCGGGATCCAGCAGGGCGACGCGCCCGCGCACGACGCCCGCGGACTCCAGCGCCTGCAGCCGACGCCATGCGGTGGAGGCGGAGAGGCCCGCCCGCTCCGCCAGTTGCTTGATGGACAGACCTGCGTCCAGCTGCAGCACGCGCAGAAGCCGACGATCCGGTTCCTCGATCTCCATGGCCTGAACATCCCGCAGAACGCCTAAATTGCAAGAAATCATTTCATCCTGGGCCTGCGGACGAACGCTTTCGGCGCCTTCGTTTCGCACCGCCCGCGCAGACTGACGCGAACCCGATGCAGGAGGCCGCCATGCTCGACGCCCAGGAAAAGAACCGCTACCGCAACGCGCCTCGGCGCGCGGATTGGACCATCGACCAGATGTGGTCGTCCTACTCCGCCGAGGAGCATGACCGCTGGGACCGCCTGCAGGCCCGCGCCGCGGACGTGCTGCGCCCCCGCGCCTGTCCTGAGTTTCTCGACGCGCTGGATCGGTTGCAGCTGTCCAAGGGCGGCATCCCGAACATGGAAGAGCTGTCGGCGCGCCTGCGTCCGTTGACCGGCTGGTCCGTGGTCCCGGTGACCGACCTCGTGCCCGACGAGGTGTTCTTCGAGCACCTCGCCAACCGCCGCTTCCCGGCCGGGGCCTTCATTAGGCCGGAGCGGGAGATGGATTACCTCGAAGAGCCGGATATCTTCCACGATGTCTTCGGCCATGCGCCGCTGCTGGCGAACCCGGTCTACGCCGACTTCATGGAGGCCTACGGCAAGGGCGGCCGCCGCGCGATGGAGCTGGGACGGCTGAACAACCTCGCCCGCCTTTACTGGTACACGGTGGAGTTCGGGCTGGTGCGGTCCGAAGGCGGGCTGAAGCTGTTCGGCGCCGGCATCATGTCGTCGGCGGCCGAGAGCGTTTTCGCGCTGGAGGACGGCGCCCCGCACCGGGTCGCCTTCGATCTGGAACGGGTGATGCGCACCGACTACATCATCGACGACTTCCAGAAGACCTATTTCGTGATCGACAGCTTCGACGCGCTGCTCGAGGCCTGCCGCGGCGATTTCGGCCCGATCTACGAGCGCCTCGCCGGAGCGACCGACATCGCGCCTCATGAGCTGATCGAGGGCGATTCGATCCTGTCGCGCGGCGACCTGTCGTACTTCGATCGCAAGGCCTGAGCCGGCGGGCGGATGCGCGGCCCTTTGCGCCGAAGTCCGGTGGCCGCGGCAGGAAGAGAACGACCCTCCGGCCGACCGAAATCCTCGTCGTCGCGTGACCGGGCGCCGGGCGCGACCGCCGCGCCGCGCAAGCTGCGGTTGATCTGCGCAGCGCGTTGAAAACATGCACGGATCGAGGGCGACGCGGGCGGCGCGCCCGCGACGGGTTTCGTCCGCAAGTGAAACTCGCGACAAAAAGTCCACAAAAAGAACTGTTCCGGAGCGAACTCGGCGACTATCGATTTAGGGCATGAAGAACGCGCGAACGGCGGACAACAGGTCGTCGTC
>JBCBYE010000632.1:0-2748 GCA_039816075.1 Pseudomonadota bacterium
CCGCCAAGACCGCGCCCCGCGGCGGCGGCCCGGCGCAGGTTTCCGGCGCCCTCCTCTGGCCCGACGAGACCGACGGCTTCACCCCCGAACCGGATGCGGAGCGCGGGATCTGGTTCGCGCGCGAGGTCTACGCCATGGCGCTGGCACTGGACGCCAAGCCGGTCTTCATCGTGGCCGAACAATCCACCGGCGAGGGGCTGCGTCCGGTTCCCGTCACCGTCAACCTGCCCAACGACCACCTGCAATACGCGATCACCTGGTTCTCGCTCGCCGCCATCTGGGCGGTCATGTCCGCGGTCCTGCTGACGCGCGTCCTGCGCCGCGGCGCGATCTACTGAGCTGTGGCAGACGCGGCGCGACGCGGTTGCGCGGCGCCCCGTTCCCGTGACAGACAGGCGGCAATTCCGCAGCAGCGAAGAGCCGCGCCATGCCTGTCGACTCCGACCTGCAGACCCGGGGCAAGGCCGAGACGCGCACGGCCAAGCCGCGGCTCTACAAGGTCATCCTGCTCAACGACGATTTCACCCCGCGCGAGTTCGTGGTGATGGTGCTCAAGCGCGTTTTCGGGATGGGACCGGAAAAGGCGCATGCCGTCATGATGACCGCGCACCAGCTCGGCGCCTGCGTCGTCGCCGTCTTCACCAAGGAGGTGGCGGAGACGAAGGCCGATCAAGCCAACGAGCTGTCCCAGGAGGCCGGGTTCCCGCTGAAGTTCAGCACGGAGCCCGAGGACTGAGGCGGCGGACGGGTCCGTCGCCGATACCGCGGCGGCACGAAAAAGCCGCGCCTGTGCCCGCCGCCGCGCCTGCGGCCTGCCCGCCCGGACAGGCGGAGTCGCGGCTCAGGCCACGCCGCCCAGCGCCGGGCGATAGCCGGGCGTGCCGTCGAAATCGTGCAGCGTCTCCGCCCGCACCGCGTCCAGATCCGCCTCGGCCACGCGTCGCAGCAGCTCCGCCATGGCGCCCCGGCCCACCGCGCTCTCATCCACTGCGAAGCGGCAGCGCCACTGCGAGGTGTGCAGCCGCGGGCCGCCCGTGCCGGGCCACACCTGCTCGGACCGGTTGAGGATCGCCGTCAGGGTCATACCCTCGGGCGCCACGGCCTCCAGCGTCGCGGCCAGCCCGGCGACGTCGCGCCGCTCGTCCGCCACCACCAGCTCGATGCCCGCCATGCGCCGCTGCGGCGGCGGCGCGCGCCGGCTGGCGCCGGACAGGGCGGTCAGCGGCATCTCGCCCGCCGGCTCGTCCTGCATCCCCAGGCGCAGCGGCGCCTCGCCCAGGCGAGAGATCACTTCCTGCGTGAAGATGCGGGTCGAGACGCGGCGCTTGCTGACCCCGGCCCGGTGCAGGTCGGGCGTGTGCACGCCGTCCTCGATGGTGCGCAGCCAGGCGTCGCGCACCCGGCTCGACGCCTCGTCCTGCCCGACGAAGCGCAGCATTTTCACCGCCGACAGCAGAAGACCGGCGGGGTTCGCCACCAGCTTGCCCGCAAGCGGCATGGCCGGGCCGTGCACCGGCTCGAACACCGCCGCGTCGACGCCGATGCGCGCCGAGGGCGTCAGCGCCGGACGGCCGGCCAGCTGCGCGGCCAGATCGCCCAGGATGTCGCCGTAAAGGTTGGGCGCGACGATCACGTCGAACCGCTCCGGCGCCTCAACCAGCTTGGCGGCCGCGGCGTCGGCGATCATGTGATCGGCCGCCATGTCCGGGTTCTCGGCCGCGATCTCCTTGAAGACGTCGTGAAACAGCCCGTCGGTCAGGCGCAGCACGTTGGCCTTGGTCACGCAGGTCAGCCGGCTGCGCCCGGCCGCGCGGGCCCAGGCGAAGGCGGTGCGCACGAAGCGCTCCGCGGCCGGGCGCGTCACCAGCTTGATGCACTGCGCGACGTCGTGGGTCTGGCGATGCTCCAGCCCGCCATAGACGTCCTCTTCGCTCTCGCGAATGACCAGCAGGTCCATGCCCGGCGCGCGGGACGGCACCACCGGGTCCAGCGCCGTGGCGCGCCGCACATGGCAGAACAGGCCCAGGCCCCGCCGCAGCGGTTCCGACCGGCCGCCCGCCACCGGACCTTTCAGCAGAACGCCCGCGGCGCGGGCCGCGTCCGCCGCCTCTTCCATCGCCCCGTCGGTGCGCTTGGGGTCGGACGGGCAGCGCACCTCGCGCAGATCGAGCCGCGCGCCCGCGGCTTCGAGGATGCGCAGCGTCGCCTCCATGATCTCGGGGCCGACGCCGTGGCCGGCCATCACCGCGACGGGGGCCGGGGCCGAAGGGTCTCGGGGGATCATGGGGCGCACTCCTGCAAGGTCCGATCGGGCGGAGCCGCGGCCGACCCCCTTTCCGGGAACGGGCCGCGGCGCGTCGCTCGGGCGCAGGGGGCTTTCGCCCCCCCGACGGTCGACGTCAGCCGGCGTGCGTGATCGCCTTGGGCGCCTCGCCGCGCTCGTCCGTGAGGGCCGCGACGTTTTCCTTGCGGGTCAGCATCGCGTCGTAGCGGTCTTCCAGATCGCTGAAGAGAAAGTCGCGCGAGAAGCCGAGCACGGCCAGCTGACGGTCGCTGAGCTGATCGAGGGTCGAGCCCAGGCGACGGATGTCCTTTTCGCGACGCGCCTCTTCGGTGCGGCTGCGCAGCCGGTCGATCCAGGCGCCGCGCACCTCCTCGTCCGACACGCGCTCCGCCAGGCGGGAGCCGCCGTTGGCGAACTTGCCCAACAGGGCCGAAAGGCGGCCGAAGCAGACGGGGGAACCCGAG
>JBCBYE010000496.1:0-3807 GCA_039816075.1 Pseudomonadota bacterium
CAGCGACCAGACCAGCCAACCGGGACCGCCGGCCAGGCTCCACCAGACCCAGGCGCTCCACAGCAGAGGCTGCGACAGGAAGGCGCCGGCAGCCCCCAGGAACAGCGCCTGAAAGCCCCAGAAGCCCGCCGGCCCGAGATCGCGGTACAGGCGGAGAGGATTGCGCATATGGGTCAGCCAGGTGGCCAGATAGCCCTTTTGCCAGCGGGAGCGCTGGCGGATCCAGGCCAGGGGGCGGCGCACCGCCTCTTCGGCCGTTTCGCTGTCGAGCAGCAGCGTGCGATAGCCGGCGCGCGCCAGGCGCACGCCCAGATCGGCGTCCTCGGTCACGTTGTGCGCGTCCCAGGCGCCGAGCTTTTCCAGCGCCCGGCGGCGCACGAACAGCGACGTGCCGCCCAGCGGCAGCGGAAAGCCGAGGCGCGCGAAGCCCGGCAGCAGCAGGTGGAACCACGAGATGTATTCGATGGCGAAGCAGCGCGGGATCCAGCCGTCGGCGTAATTGTCGAAGGCCAGCCGCGCCTGCAGGCAGGCCACCTGCGCCGGGGCCTGGGCGAAGGCGGCGGCGGCGCGGCGCAGCTGATCGGGGGCCGGGCGATCCTCGGCGTCGTAGACGGCGACCACGGCGCCCCGGGCGAAGTCGAGCGCGTGGTTGAGCGCCCGCGGCTTGGTGCGCGGGCGCCCGTCCGGCGTGACGACCAGGCGCATCCAGGGCGGCGGCGCGGCGGCGCGCAGGGCGGCGGCGGTGGCCTCGTCGTCCTCCTCCAGCGCCAGCAGCACGTCGAGCCGTTCGGGCGGATAGTCCAGCGCCGCGAGCGCGCGCACCAGGCCCGCGGCCGCCTGCGGTTCCTTGTAGAGGGCGGCGATGATGGTGATCGTGGGCAGCAGCTCCGGCCCCCCGGCCTCGCGCAGGAGGCGGGGGGCGGGGGGCGGCGCGGGGGCCGGCAGGGCCATGGCCGCCACGCGCAGGCCGATGTTCAGCGCGTTCAGCGCCAGGGCCCCGGCGAACGCGATCTGCAGCGCCTGCAGCGGATGGGCGGCGGCGAGCGCGGCCAGGCCGGCGGAGGCGGCGATCGCGGCGAGGCGGCCGGGCAGCGCCGCCAGCCCCCGGGCGCTGAGCCGGCGCGGCGTGCGCGCGGCGGCGCGGGCGGCGCGGGCCTGAGGGTGCAGGGCCTGCAGCGCCTCGTCGAATTCCTGGGCGCCGCAGATCGCCGCCTGCACCGTGGCGTCGGAGGGCAGGCGGAAGTCGCGGCGCAGGGCGGCCGCCTCGCGGCGCAGACGCTCGGGCTCGGGCGTGGCGAAGACCAGGCCGCGTCCGTCGGCGCTGGGCCGCCAGGGCAGGGCGCGCCGCTGCAGCGCCGCGGCCATGCGGGCGGGCGGCAGGAGGGCGGGATCCGGCGCGCCCTGGCGCGGGTCGACCCGTTCGAGGCGGTTCTGCTCGGCCAGCGCCTCGGTTACCGCGGCGCGGGAGACGCCGCCATGGATCACCGCCAGCTCCCCCAGCCGGGCGCCGGTGCCCGCCTGGCGGCGCAGCAGCCCGGCGAGCGCGACGGCGTCCAGCGCGCCGCGCGAGACCAGCAGCTCCCCCAGGCGCGGCGGCGGATCGGCGCCGCGGCGGCGGATGTCGGACAGGCCCGTCTCGGCCATGGCGCGGCCTGCTCCCCCAAGGTTTTCATCGAACTTCGGGAAACTTGCGGCAAGAGACGTTAAGCGCGGGTAAAGGCCCGGGGCGGCGGCGGGCGTCGCGGCGCGCGCTCAGCCGAGCCGCACGGCCCCGTCGCGGCGGGCGTCGGCGGCGGCGTCCACCGCGCCGGAGGGGTCGCGCCGCACCGCGTGCACCCCGCCGAAATAGAGGTTGCCCGGCGCCCAGGGGCGCGCCTCGGGGAAGGCGGCGAGCAGGGCCTCGCGCTCCCCCTCCGGCAGGTCGTCCTCGAAATCCACCTGCGGCGCGCGGCCCTCCGCATGCACGCGCGGCGCGGCGACGGCGAGGTCCAGCGGCGCGCCGTCCGCCAGCCGGGCCAGCACCGAGGCCATGGCCGAGCGGATGCGGTTGGAACCGCCGGAGCCCAGCGCCGCGACCGAGCCGTCGCGCCGGTCCGCCAGCGTCGGCGCCATCATGGAGGCCAGCCGCCTGTCGGGCGCCCAGCGGTCGAGACCTTGGGGCAGCAGATCCGCCTCGCCCATCATGTTGTTGGGCATGATGCCGAGGCCCGGCGCGATCAGCCCGCAGCCTTCGCCGTTCGAGAGGGTCATGGCGGCGGCGAGGCCCGAGGCGTCGACGGCGGAGATATGCGTGGTGCCGCGCAGCGCGGCGGGGCGCGCGGCGATCTCCGCCCAGCGGGCGCGCCGTTCGGGCGTCGCGAGCACGTCGAGCGCGGCGTCCCCGGCCTCCAGCCGCGCGCGGGCGGTGGCGGCGAAGGCGCAGGCCTGGTCGAGGGCGGTGGCGGCCGAGGGCAGGAGCGCCAGCGAAAATCCGATCAGGGCGCCGCCGAGGCTGGGCGCGGGATTGAGAAGCAGGCGCAGGTCGCCCCGCCGCTCCACCGTCGGATCGCGCCAGACGGGGGCGTAGGCGGTCAGATCCTGCGCCGTGAGGTGGCCGCCGGCCTCGGCGAGGGAGAGGAGCGCGGCGCCGGCCTCGCCTTGGGAGGCGAAGCGGGGGCCTTCGCGGGCCCATTCCTCCAGCACGTCGGCGAAGGCGGGATTGGCCAGCGTCTCGCCGGCCGAGGCGAGCCGGTCGCCGTCCGGGCCGAAGAGCTTCAGCGCCTCGGGCGAGGCGCGGTAGATGGGGCCGACCACGTCGAGGACCCTGGCCTGAAAGGCCGAGAGGGGCGCGCCGGCGGCGGCGGCCTCTGCCGCGGGGCGCGCGAGCTCGGTCATCGGCAGGCGGCCGTAGCGGGCCTGCGCCTCCCACAGGCCCGAGGGCAGGCCGGGGGCGGCGATGGCGGCGGCGCCGATGTGAAAGGCCTGGGCGGCTTCGCCGAAATCGGCGTGGACCTCGCGCAGGTCCCGCTCGGCCTCGGGGCGGCGGCGGCGGGGGGTCTGCACGAAGAAGTCGAGCAGTCGGGCGCGGCCGGAGGGGTCGCGCACCATCAGAAAGCCGCCGCCGAAGAAGCCGGCGAGAACGGGTTCGGCGACGCAGGCGGCGAGGGCGCCGGCGATGCAGGCGTCGACGGCCGTGCCGCCGTCGCGCAGGGCGCGCTCGGCGGCTTCGGCGGTCAGGGCATGTCCGGCGGCGACGGCGAAGCGGGGCACGGTCGAGGGTCCAGGCTCAGCGGAGAGGGGCGGGTGCGACGGCGGGCGACGGGATCGCCGGGCGCCGCGGGCGGAGGGGAGCGCCGCGGTGGGCGGTCCGGCGCGGGCAGGGCCCGCGCGCGATCGCCTCGCGATCGCAGGGCCGCTTCCGCCCCGCCCTCGACGCCGGGCGGCGCCATGGACACGCACGATTGCAGGGAGAGGGCCGCGCCGATGGCCGACGATCACGGACCCGAGACCAAGGGCTACCAATATCCGTTCGAGCTTCCCTCCGAGGAGGAGATCAAGTTCGGCGAGGGCGCCGTTCCCGGCCGCCCCGCCGGCGTGCCGAGCAGCTATGACGAGGGCGGATCCACCCGCTGGACGCCCGAGGCGATCTCGGAGGTGCACGCGCTGGCGCAGCTGGGCCGCTACCAGGTGCGCGGCTACAACACCTTCAACAAGCGCATGCCCACCTTCGACGACCTCACCTTCGTCCCGGCGACCATGACGCGCCTGCCGCTGGAGGGCTATCGGGAGAGCTGCGACACCACCACCGTGCTCGGCGGCGGCCGCGGC